>JAVHVL010000107.1:0-3416 GCA_032160565.1 Pseudonocardiales bacterium
CGACGCCGGTCGCGGCCCACATGCGCGGGAACATCGAGATCGGTGTGAACCCGGGCATGGTGTTCACCTCGTTGACGATCACCCCGCCGTCCGGGGTGATGAAGAAGTCCACCCGCGACAACCCCGCGCAGTCGAGCGCGACGAACGCGCGGCAGGCGGCGTCCTGCACGGCGGCGGTGGTCGCCTCCGGCAGCAGTGCCGGCACGTCGAACTCGCAGGCATCGTCGAGGTACTTGGCCTCGAAGTCGTACCAGTCGTGGCCGCCGACGAGGCGGATCTCGGCGGGGACGCTGGCAGTGGGGCGGCCGTCCTCGCCCTCGAGCACGCCGCATTCGACCTCGCGGCCGAGCACCGCGGCCTCGACGAGCACCTTCGTGTCGTGCGCCAACGCGACCTCGACGGCGTCGGGGAACTCCGCCCAGTCGGTGACCTTCGTGATGCCGACGCTGGAGCCCGCGCGCGCCGGCTTCACGAACACCGGCAGCCCGAGGTGGGTGAAGTCCGTCGCGGAGACCTTGTCGCCGCGGCGCAGCACCCGCCAGTCGCCGACCGGCAGCCCGTCGGCGCGCAGCAGCTTCTTGGTGTACTCCTTGTCCATCGCCGCGGCGCTGGCGAACACGCCGGGGCCGACGTAAGGCACGCCGGCCATCTCCAGCAGCCCCTGGATCGTGCCGTCCTCGCCGAAGCGCCCGTGCAGCACCGGGAAGACGACGTCCACCGATTCCAGCAGTTGCAGACCGGCGCCGGGCTCGAGCGTCACCAGGCCACCCGCGGTCGGGTCGCCCGGAAGCACGACAGCCGTGCCCTTCTCCACCTCGGGGAGCGACCGGCCGGTAATGCGCAGCGCGCTGGGCTCGGCGTCGGTGAGCACCCACCCGCCGCTCGGCGTGATCCCGATCGGGACGACGTCGTACTTGTCCGGGTCCAGTGCGGCGAGCACGCTGCCTGCCGAGACGACGGAGATGCCGTGTTCGCTGCTGCGGCCGCCGTAGACGACGGCGACCCGGATGCGCCCCACGGCTCCCGACCCTACCGAGGCCAGGATCAGACCTCGCTCTTGGTCGACCGCGACATGAGCAGATCCACCATCGCCGGCGGTGCCAGGCCACGGAAGCAGACGGCCTCGACCGCTTGGGTGATCGGGGTGTCGACCTCGTGGTGCTGCGCGAGCTCCAGCACCGACCGGCAGGATTTGACCCCCTCTGCCACCTGCCCGTGCGTGGCGTGCTGCGCCTGCTCGAGCGACTCACCGTGCCCGAGCCGCTCGCCGAACGTCCGGTTGCGCGACAGGGGTGACGAGCAGGTGGCCACCAGGTCACCGAGCCCCGCCAAGCCGGCGAACGTCATCGGATCGGCGCCGAGCTCGACACCCAGCCGAGCCGTCTCGGCCAGCCCGCGCGTGATGATCGAAGCCAGGGTGTTGTCGCCGAACCCCATCCCCTGCGCGATCCCGCAGGCCAGGGCGATGACGTTCTTGACGGCGCCGCCGAGTTCGCAGCCGATCACGTCGGTGTTCGTGTAGGGGCGGAAGTACGGCGCGGTGCAGGCGCGCTGCACGGCGATCGCGCGCTGCTCGTCGATGCAGGCGACGACGGTTGCGGTCGGCTGCTCCTGCGCGATCTCCCGCGCGAGGTTGGGGCCGGACACCACGGCGATGCGCTCCGGCGCCGCATGGCACACCTCGGCGATGACTTCGCTCATGCGCTTGGTGGTGCCGAGCTCGACACCTTTGATCAGGCTGACGAGGTGCGCCTGCGGCGGTAGCAGCGGCGTCCACGTCGCGAGGTTGTCCCGCAGCGTCTGCGCCGGGATGGCGAAGGCCACGAGCTCCGCATCGCGCAGGGCGGCGGAGGCATCATGGGTGGCGTAGAGCGCGTCCGGCAGCGCGATACCTGGCAGGTAGTCGGCGTTCTGGCGCCCGCGGTT
Organism: Pseudonocardiales bacterium; assembly: GCA_032160565.1. Lineage (GTDB taxonomy): Bacteria > Actinomycetota > Actinomycetes > Mycobacteriales > Jatrophihabitantaceae > RYN-117. Next base: position 1,927 of record JAVHVL010000107.1, read on the forward strand.
TATCGCGTCGGCGAGCTCGCCGCGCCGGGACCAGAGCGTGACGTCGTTGCCGGCGTCCGCGAGCACCTTGGCGAACGCGGTGCCCCATGAGCCCGCGCCGAGCACCGTCGCCTTCATCGGCACCGCACCCCGGAGCCCGGGGGCATCACGCGGCATCCTCTGAGGGCTTCTGTGGCCGGATCCAGTGGAACAGGTCGGTGTCCGGGGCGGCCACACCGCGCAGGTCGGCGACGTCCGCGCGCAGCCGGCGCATCATCAGGTCGGTGACTTCGCGCAGCACCTTCACCGTCGGCTCCCTGCCGTAGTACGCGGACAGGTCGATGGGCTCGCCGATGGACAGCGTGTGCCGCGGCCGTGGCACCAGGCGGACCCGCTTCCCGTACAGGTCGATCGAGCGCTGCACGCCCCACTGCGCCACGGGGATCACCGGCACTCCCGGCACCAGCATCGCCAAGCGGGCGACGCCGGTCTTGCCGGCCATCGGCCAGCCCTCGGGATCCCTCGTCACGGTGCCCTCCGGGTGCAGCACGATGATGCGCCCGTGCCGCAGCGCCTCGACGGCAGCCGACAGCGACTGGCGCGCGTCTGCCGTACCTCGCCTCACCGGGATGTGCCCCATGCCGCGCATGGCGGCGCCGACCACCGGCACGCCGAAGATGGAGTCCTTCGCGAGGAAACGCGGCGTGCGGGCGGCGTCGATGACCATCTTCGCGACGAGGAACGGGTCGACGTGCGAGACGTGGTTGACGACGATGATGGCGGAGCCCTGCTGCGGCATCCGCTCCAGGTTGCGGTATCGCGTCTTGATCAACAGCGAGGACGGCGCATAGAGGACGAGCCAGACGATGCGCCAGGTGATCCCCAGCTTCTCCCCGTGCCCTGGTTTGCGCAGCTTGGCCAGCCTCGCCACGTGCGACGCTCCTTCCCCCGAAGATCGGTCGATCAGCCAGCAGTCTGCCGCATCGCCGCAACGACCCACAGCACGTTCGTAGAATGGACACGTGCGCTGGACCGTGCTCGTCCCCACCAAGTCTCTCCCGGAGGCAAAGTCCCGGTTACTGGGCTCCAGCGACCCCGAGTCCCACGCCCGGCTGGTGGCCGCCATCCGAGCGGACACCACCGCCGCCGCCCGCAGCGCGCGGGGTGTCGCCCGACTGGTGCTGGTCGTCGACCGCGCGGATTCCGGCACTGGTGTCAGCGGCGACGAGGTGCTCGTCCAGTCCGCGCCAGGGCTGAACGCGGCGCTGCGCGAGGGCGCTGCGTTCGCAGCGGAGCGATGGCCGGACGACGGCGTCGCCGCGCTCGTGGGCGATCTGCCCGCATTGCGGCCTGACGAGCTGGCCGAGGCGCTCGAGCACGCGGCGCGCACGCCACGCGGATACGTCGCCGACGCGCCGGGCACCGGCACGACGCTGCTCACCACACGCGACGGCGCCACCCTGGAGCCCGCGTTCGGCGACGGCTCCGCGGCACGTCACGGGGCGAGGGCC
>JAVHVL010000139.1:0-7220 GCA_032160565.1 Pseudonocardiales bacterium
CTTCGACTGGCTGTAGGTCAGGACCTTCTGCGGCGCCGCCACGATCGGCGTCGGATCGCTGACCCGGTACAGGGTCCAGTCCGGGCTCTTCCACACCTCATGCAGGTAGGGCAGCCTGCCCGACGAGACCAGCGCGAACTCGGGGTACTTCTCGGGCTTCGACCGGGGCAGCGCGACGTAGCCCACCGAGTTGTTGCCCAGCCAGATCTTGTACGTGGTGGCATCGAGCGTGCTGCTCTTCAGCGTCCGGTTCAGCGCGTTGTCCTCCTGCGTCTCCCAGCCGCGGGCAAGCATCGCGTGGTCCAGCAGCGCGTCGTACGCGGCGTGGGCCCCCTCCGCGACAACCTCCAGGCGGTAGTTGGTCAACCCGCTGATCTTGTCCAGCTCGCGGGCAAGAGGCGTGTAGTACCACTTCGACGCGATGGGGTTGCCTGCGCCGCGCAGGTCGGAGACGGTGAGGTTTGCGCTGGACAGGAGCACCGGGCTGACCAGGAGCAGGGACATCCACAGCTTGCGTCCGCCGGTGGCGACGACCGCCACGGGGAGGCAGAACCAGATCATCCGGCCGAAGTTGGAGCCCATCCCGTTCGGGATGAGCCACATCGCGAGCGCGGTCAGCATCGACAGCCAGATGACGGAGCGGAGCAGCTCCGGTGGCCGGGCGATGAGGAACAGCAGCAGCGCGCCGATGGCCTCCAGGAAGAGCTGCCACGAGAAGTGCTGCGGCCCAGGCGCACCGAAGGCCAGCCCCACGACCCCGAGGCTGACCACGATCGCGGCGAGGGTGGTGATGCTGATCCGGCGATAGGGCTTCGTGGTGATGAACGTGGCCGCCAGCGCGAGTGCCAGAAAGGCGCCGGACACCGGGGAGGAGGCGATGCTCAGCACCGTGATGACGGCGGCCGCCACGCGCTTCTGGTTGCGGACGGCAATGAGCGCCCCGACAGCGAACGCGGTGCCGAGTAGGAACGGCACCCGGCCGCTCCAGAGATTGATGCCGGCCGCCACCGTCGCCACCGCGGTGCCGGCCACCGGGTAGCGGGTGTCACGCAGCAGGACGGCGCTCGACAGCGTGATCGCCACGGCGGACAGTGCGCCGACCAGCTCTGCCGTCAGCAGCGCGGAGAGGTAGGGGCTGAGCACCGAATAGTTGCCCGGCGTCGAGCCGCCGCCGAACCAGGAGAACCAGTAGGTGAGCCCCACGCCGTGCGAGACGGCCGACGCGCGCGCCCGCGCCGCCCACAGATCGTTCACGCCCGGCCGGACGACCAGGAACGCGGCGGCGTTCAGGACCGCCACCGCGGCGGGCCAGAGCACTGACCGGTTCAGGCCGAGTGGCGGCCGGCGTACGAATGTGGGCAGCCGATGCACCGAACGCTCGGCCACAGCTGTCACGCCGTGATCGTCCCATAGGAGCCCGCTGAGCGGCCCGGATCACTCAGCGGGAGCTGGCCCTTCGGCTCAGCCTGCCGGCAGCTCTAGGCTGGCGGAATGCAGGTACAGCTGCGCCACAACCCGTCGTTCACCGTCGCGCGCTGCGTGCTGGGCGCGAAGGAGGAGCTACGCGTCGAGGGCGGCGCCATGATCGCGCACAGCGCGGGCGTCGCCCTGGAAGCGAAGGCGCAGGGCGGTGTGATGGCCGGGCTGAAGCGAAGCGTGCTCGGCGGCGGCTCGTTCTTCGTCACCACCTACACCGCGCCGCCCCAGGGCGGCTGGGTGGACGTGGCCGGGATGCTGCCCGGTGACACGGTGTCGATCGACGTCACCCCCGACCGGCCGTTCTTCCTGCGCCGCGGCAGCTGGATCGCCAACTCCTCGGGCGTGCAGATCGACACGCAATGGGGCGGTATGGCGAACCTCTTCGGTGGTGAAGGGGGCTTCGGCTTCCGGGCCAGCGGCCAGGGCGAGGCGCTGGTCTCCATCTACGGCGCGATCGACATCATCGACCTCGAGGCCGGCGAGGAGGTCACGATCGACACCGGCCACGTGGTCGCGTACGACCTCGCGATCCAGTTCCGGATGCGCCGAGCGGTGCAGGGGCGCTCCATCCAGTCCATGAAGTCCGGCGAGGGTTGGGTCTTCGACTTCACCGGGCCGGGGCGGGTGCTGCTGCAGACGCGCAACCCGGAGGCATTCGCGCAGTGGGTCGGGGAGGTGTCGCCGGGCAGCCAGCCCCGCGAGGGGCTCGGTGGCATCGCCGGCATGGGCGGCGGGCTGTTCGGCCGCTGACGCCTCGCTCACCCCGCCCAGAGCGGCTCGATCGCCTCGCCGAGCAGCCGCCCGACGTCGCCGAGCAGGTGCCGGCCGGCTTCGACGATCACCCGCCCGTCGACCATCACGCGGTCGACGTCGGCGGCGGTGGCCGCGAACACCGCCTGCTCTGGCTCGCAACCGGCGGTACGCGGGCTGTCCAGGCGCAGCGTGGTCAGGTCGGCCCGGGCGCCCGCCTCGATCCTCCCGGCGTCGCCCCATCCGAGGCTGCGGTGGCCGTCCAGGGTGAGGGCCGCGATCAGCTCCCCCGGTCTGAACCGGCCGCGGTGCAGCGACGCGAGCCGCTCGTCCATCTCCAGCCCGCGCAGCTCCTCGAGCAGGTCGATGACGGCGTGCTGGTCGCTGCCGAGGGTGATCGGCGCGCCGGCGTCCTTGAGTTCGCGCGCGGGGCCGATGCCGTCGGCGAGGTCCCGCTCGGTGGTGGGGCACATGCTCACGGACGTCCCGGTGCCGCCCAGGTCGGCGATGTCCTCGGCCGTCAGGTGCGTGGCGTGCACGGCCGTCGTGAGCCGGCCGAGCGCACCGGCATCGCGCAGCAGCCGGGTAGGCGTGACGCCGTAGGCCGCGAGGCACTGCGCGTTCTCGTCCGGTTGCTCGGACAGGTGGACATGCAGCGGCCGATCCCGCGCCGCGGCGACGACCACCGGCAACTGCGCACGTGGCACGCCGCGGACCGAGTGGATGGCCGCGCCGATGCGGGCATGCGGCTGAGGGTGCAGCCTGGCGACCCGCTCGGCCCAGGCGTCCGCGTCGCCGTCGCCGAAGCGCAGCTGTTCCGGCGCAAGGGGCAGCGGCCCGTCCGCCCCGAGGCCCCCCGCGACGTAGCAGGTGTCCAGCAGGGTGATCCGGATGCCCGCGTCGGCGGCAGCACGGACGACGGCGGCGCCCATCTCGTTCGGATCGCCGTATCGGGTGCCGCCGGGGCGGTGGTGCAGATAGTGGAACTCACCGACGCAGCTCACGCCGGCCAGTGCCATCTCGGCGAAGGTGGCGCGGGCGAGAGCGAAGTAGCTGTCCGGGTCCAGCTGCCCGGCGAGCCGGTACATCCGATCGCGCCAGCTCCAGAACGTCCCGCCGCCGCCGTGCGTGCGGCCCCGAAGCGCGCGATGGAAGGCATGGCTGTGGGTGTTGGCGAAGGCGGGGAGGGTCAGGCCGGCGAGCTCTCGATCGGCCGGCTGCGGGCCGGCGCCGGGGGTGACCTCCTCGATACGCCCACCACTGACCCGGATGCGGACGTCGCGCGCCAGACCGTCGGGCAGCCAGGCATACCGGGCGAACAGCCCCTCGCTCACGCGCCGGGTACCCGCGCGTCCTCGAGCCCCGCGACCGTCATGCCGGCTCCGCCAGCAAGCTCTCCAGCGCGCGGGTGAGGGCGTCCACCCCGGCGAGGCAGTCGTCTCGCTCGGCGAACTCGGCGGGCGAGTGCGAGACGCCCGTCGGGTTGCGGACGAACAACATGCCCGCGGGGATCCCGTGCGTCGCAAGGATCCCGGCGTCGTGGCCGGCGCCGGTGTCCAGCTCCGGCGGATCGTCGAGCGCGGCGGCGAGCCGCTTGCGCAGTGGTTCGTCGAACGCCGTGCCTTCCGTCCAGGACTCCTCGGCGAAGCTGCCCCCGGAGTCGGCGGTGCGGCTCGCGAGCTCCGCCACGGCGGCGCGCACCGCGCCCGCGTGCCGCCCCCGGGCGTCGACCCATGCCGTGACGTGTGACGGGATCGCGTTGACGCCGTTCGGTCGAACGAGCACCTTGCCGCAGGTCGCGACGACGCCGTGCCGCTCGGCGGACTCCCGCGCGGCCAGGACCAGGCGCGCGTACTCGAGCGTCGGGTCGCGACGGTCGCCGAGCCGCGTCGTGCCGGCGTGGTTGGCCTCGCCGGGAAGGTCGGCGCGGAACCGGCCGTGCGGCCAGATGGCGCTCGCGACGGCGACGGGTGCGTCCAGCTCGCCCAGCCCGCGCCCCTGCTCGACGTGCAGCTCGACGAACGCCCCCACCCGACCCAGCGTCTCCGGGTCCGGGCCGATGCCGGTCGGGAGCCCCGCTGCGGTCAGGGCTTCGGCCAGGGTGACGCCGTCGGCGTCGCGCAGGGCGAGTGCGCGCTGGGCGGGCAGCGCACCGGTGAGCAGCCGGGACCCGGCGCAGGCGATGCCGAAGCGCGCCCCCTCCTCGTCCGCGAAGTTCACGACGCCGAGCGGTCGAGCGGGCAGAAACCCCTTGTCGCGCAAGGCGTCCAGCGCCGCGAATGCGGAGACGACACCGAGCGGGCCGTCGAAGGCGCCGCCGTCGGGCACCGAGTCGAGATGGCTACCGGTGACGACCCCGGGCTGCACGTCAGGATCGCCCCACCACGCCCACTGGTTGCCGCAGCGATCGATCGTCAGGTCCAGGCCACGGCGGGCGGCCTGCGCCGCGAACCACTCGCGCAGCTCGGCGTCCGTGCTGGTCCATGCGAAGCGGCGGTAGCCGCCGGTCGTCGGGTCGCGCCCGACGCCGTCGAGCTCGCCCCACATGCCGTTGAACGTCACGGGCATCAGCCTGGCACGCCCGATCGGGGAGCCGAGCTAGTGGTTCCCGCCGTGCCCTGGGGGCTGCGGCGGCTGCGGTGGCTGCGGTGGCTTCGGTGCGGGTTTGGGCTTCGGTGCGGGACGCGGTGCGGGACGCGGCTCCGGCGGAGGCGGAGGCGGCGGGGGCGGGGGCGGGGGCACGTAGACCTCCAGCCGCTGGCCGCTGCTGAGACAGATCGTGACCGTGGCACCCCGCAGCGCGACCGCGGGTTGCTGGTAGGCCACTACCCCGGCCGGCAGGTAGCTCCCACAGGGGACCGGGAAGATGCTCACCTGCAACCCCGCGGCCGCGAGCCTGCCCTTGGCAGCAGCGACCGAACGCCCGACGAGCGGCGGGACCGGCAACCCGGGCAGGCCGTGCGCGGACGGCCAGCTCCACGGCCGCCGGCTCAGCGCCGGGCCGTACGCCTTCAGCCAGTACGTCGCGGCGTACGCGCCGAACACGTCCTGCCCGACCGACACCCCCGGCAGCCCGGGCAGACCGTGCACGGTCTGCTTGGGTCTGATCGGGTTCACCAGCGAGGCCGCGGAAACCAGGTGCGGCGTCATTCCGACGAACCACAGCGCCGAGTTGGCGTCGTCCGTGGCGTTGTTGTCCGTGCCGGTCTTCCCGGCGACGTCGCTGCCGCCGTCGGCGTACCAGTTGCCGAAGTAGGAGCGGGCGGTGCCGTTGTGGGTGTCCGCCCGCATCAGCTCCACCACCGTCCGCGCCACGTACTGGCTCAGCGCTCGGTGGCACGCTGGCCGCCGCACCGGCGGGGCCGTTCCCGTGCTGCTGCCCACTCGCAGGATCGGAGCGGGCGGGCAGAACACCCCGTCGTTGACGGCGGCGCCGAAGGCAGCCGTGAGCTCCAGCGGCGACGTCGGCTCCTGCCCCAGGGTGAACGTCGGCTCCTGCGAGTTGACCACCTCAGTGGCGATGGGGCCGGCCGCGGTGTCGTTCAGCGGCTTGCGGAGCCGGTCCATGCCGAGCTTCAGCGCGGTGTCGACGATCGGGCTGAGCTGGCAGCCGAAGAACTGGTCCTCCATCGCCACGAAGTAGGTGTTGGACGACTGGGGCAGCGCGTCCACCAGCGGCATCGTGTCGGGGTAGTCGCCGGCGTTGTGCACCTTGTAGTGGGTCCGGCAGTGCTTGGTCGTGTAGCTGTTGCCCGCCGTGGTCAGCCGCAGGCTGGTCGGAGCGCCGGCGGCGAGGGCAGCGGTCGCGGTGAAGTACTTGTACGTCGAGCCTGCGCCGGCATAGGCCGCCGTGAACAGTGGATCCGACGACTGGCCGTGGTCGGCGCTCTTCACCCCGAACTGCCGGCTGGTGATCATTGTCGTGACGTCACCGGTGGCGGGGTCGACGGAGGGCATCACCAGGATGTAGTCGGAATTCGCTTTCAGCCCAGCGCCCCAGACGGCGCGCTGCCCGCTGGTCTGCAGCTTGGCGTCGAGGGTCGTCACGATCCGCAGCCCCGCCGTCTCCAGTTGCTGCTGGGAGTAGCCGTTCTGCCGCAGCCAGTGGACGGCGTAGTCGCAGAAGAAGCCCGCGTTCGCGACTGCCGCATTGGCGTTCGCGCACCCCTCCCGCACCGGCGGCGGAGTGCTCGTGGCCAGGCGCAGCGGGCTCTTCAGGTAGGTGATGGCCCGGGCGGGGGCGAGGTCGCCGACCTCGACCATGTTGCGGATGACCTCGTCGCGCCGCTCCCGCGCCGTCTGCGGGTGGAGGAACGGGTCGTACAGCGTCGGAGCGCGCACCAGCCCGACCAGGGTGGCCGCCTGCGGCACGCTAAGCGTCGACACCGGCCTGCCGAAGTACGTCTCCGCCGCAGTGGCGACGCCGTAGGAGTTCTCCCCGAAGAAGGCGATGTTCAGGTACTTCTCGAGGATCTGCTCCTTGGTGTTGCGCCGCTCCAGGTCGATCGCGCACTTGGCGTCCTGCAGCTTGCGATCGATGTCCGGTTCGATGGCGGCCAGCCGCTCCTCGTCGGTCTGCGCGAGGTAGTACTGCTGCTGCTTGACGTACTGCATGGTCAGCGTGGACCCGCCCTGCGTGCCGCCGCCGGTCACGTCATGCACGGCCGCCCGGACCAGGCCACGCAGGTCGACACCGTGGTGCTCGTAGAAGCGGCGGTCCTCCGTGGCGACCAGGGCCTGCACGAGCGGCTTCGGAACCTCGGCGAGCGTCACCGGTGCGCGGTTCTGCGCGAACAGGGTGGCGATGACAGTCTTGCCGTCGCGGGCCAGCACGTACGAGCGCTGCGGGACGGGCGCCTCCGTCAGGTTGCACCGTTCGGAGAGGAACTTGTCGGCGGCGCCGCCGGCGACGAGCCCGGCGCCCCCGACGATCGGGACGAGCAGCCCGGCCACGAGCAGCCCGGCCAGGATCAGCACGCCGATCAATTCCA
>JAVHVL010000263.1:0-6172 GCA_032160565.1 Pseudonocardiales bacterium
GCCTGCGCTGAGCACGAGATCAACGGACTCGGCCGCCAGCGCCGTCGCGGTGGCCGCGGCCGATGCGGCCGGGCCGACGCCGCCCACCACGACCCGGGTGCCGGGGTGCGCGGCCAGGATCGCGTCGCGCTCGGCGGTCACCGCCGTGATGACCAGCAGCTTCACGACTTGGTCAGCGAGACCTTCACCAGGAAGCTCCACGCGCTGCCGTCCGGCTGCCCCTTGCTCAGCTCGTTGACCTGGACGATGAACGCCGCGCCGTTGGCCACGCCGCTGGGCACCTTGTAGGAGTGGCTGTCGGTGATCGGCCCGCTGCTGCCGAGCTGCTGCTGGCCGTCCAGGCTGAGGGCACGCGCCTGCCAGCCCCGCGTCTGCACCTGGCGCGGCACGTCGATGAGCACCTTGGCGTCGGCGGCCACCGTCAGCGTCGGGAGGTCGGGCCTGGACGTGGTCGGGCAGTGCTTGGCGTCCCAGCAGTACGTGGACGGGGAGATCGTGACGACCTTGCCGCCGCCGAGGACCGTCACCTTCGGTGGCGGCTTGTCGCACGCGGTGAGCAGTGCCGCCGTCGCAAGGGTTCCGGCCGCCACTGCGGCGGCACGGCGAAGGCGGGGCATGGAACTCCTAACGGCGTCACGGATGGCGCTCCGCAACGCTACCGGGGCGCGTGTGCGGCCCGCGCGCCGACGTGGCCCGGCTAATGGCGCGAGTTCGCAGCACGACGACGGCAGCCACCGCGGCTACGACGACCCCGGCCACCCAGAAGGCGAGTGCGCCGCCGTGTGACACCGGCAGCAGCACGCCGAACGCAGCGCCGAACACCCAGGCGAGCTGCAGGAACGTCTCGGAGCGGGCGAACGCGCTCGAGCGGAGCGTCTCCGCGACGTCGCGCTGGATCAGCGCATCGAGGGCGATCTTCGACATCGAGTTCGTGACGGCGCTGACGAACATGCCGACCACCGCGATCGTGACGTTGAACAGCACCGCGACGAGCAGGCAGCTGATCGCCGCCGCGACGACGGAGTAGTTGATGATCAGCTCGGGCCTGGGCAGCCGGAGCTTGGTGCCGATGGCCGTGCCGGCGAAGTTGCCGCCGCCGGCCGCAGCGACGATCGCACCCAGCTGCAGCGCGGCGGTGACGCCGTGCGCGGTGGACTCCACGTAGAACGCCAGGAAGATCGTGAGCAGGCCGGAGAGGAAGCGCAGCACCGACTCGCCCTGCATCGCGGTGATCAGATGCTGGTCGAAGCCGCGCTTCGCCCAGCCCTGGATGCGGCTCAGGCGACGCATCGGCGGCAGAGCGGGGTCGCGGGGCGGCTCCTGCGGGTGCCGCGGCGCGTCGACGGGCGAATCGATCTGGGGCGGCAGGCGGAAGGCGAAGTACGCGCAGGCGGCGAACGCCACGGCGGTGGCGATCAGACCGACCGAGTACGAGCCGGTGACCTTGATCAGGACGCCGACGATGCTGCCGCCGACCAGGGTGGAGCCCAGCCCGAAGATCGACAGGCGGGCGTTGGCCTCGGTGAGGGTCATCCCGGGCGGCAGCAGCCGTGGTGCCGCCGCGGCGCGGACGACGCCGTACGCCTTGGAGAGCACCAGCGAGCCGAGGGCGCAGGGATAGAGCACGAGCAACTCGCTCGGGTGGCTCGCCATGATCAGCGCCAGGACGGCGCGGCCGATCGCGGTGCCGGCCATCGTCCAGCGGCGGCCGTGCTGCAGCCGATCCAGCGCGGGGCCGATGACCGGTGCCACGACAGCGAACGGCGCCATCGTGATCAGCAGGTACAGCAGGATGTTCCCGCGCTGGGCATGCGTCGAGGCGCCGAAGAATACGGTGCCGGCCAGCGCGACGGTGATCATCGCGTCGGTACCGTAGCTGAGCACCTGGTTCCAGATCAGTGCGGTGAGGCCGGACTCGTGCGCACCGTCGGCCTTGCTGGCGCTGATCACCTTGCGCGTCACCAGGCGTGCGGCGCGGTTGGTCTGCACCAAGGCCGCGCGGGTCAGCGCCACGGCGGGGCTGGCGGGCGGCCGTTCCTCGCCCGGTGCCGACTGGTGGTACGTCGGATCGCCGAACGGCACCTGGTTCGGTCCGGGGCCGTAGGGCGCGAGCGGGCCGTAGGGCGCGGGCGGGCCGTAGGGCGCGGGCGGGCCGTACGGCGCGGATGGACCGAAGCCGTCCTGCTGCGGGGGATACGGCGCAGGCGCAGGCTGGTACGGCGGTGGTTGGTATGCAGGTGGCGGTGCAGTCGGGTACTGCGGTGCAGTCGGGTACTGCGGAGGAGGTTGGTACGGCGGCGGCGCCTGGTACGGCGGGGCCGGATACGCCTGCGGTGGCGGCACGGCCCGCGGCCCGTGCGCGGTGTGCCCAGACCGCGAGAACCGCTTGCGCGGTCGCTCGTCCGGCTGCTTGGCCACGCGTCCATCCTGCCCCACCGAGCCGGCTCGTCGACCGAAGTCGGCGGGGCGCGCGTCGATCAAGCACAATGGGCGTCGTGACCAGCTTTGATCAGACGCTCGACAGCCCCGCCGAGACCCCGGCCGACTCCGTGCTGGCCGCTGCCGTGGAGTTGGCGCGGGCCGCGGCGATCGAGGTCGGCGGCGACGACGTCGGTGCCCACATCGGCGCCATCGGCGAGGGGGAGCGCCTGCTCACGCAGGCCTTCGAGGCGACCCTGCCGGGCTACACCGGCTGGTACTGGGCGGTCACCCTGGCCCGCGCGCCGCGCTCGAAGACCGCCACCGTCGATGAGGTCGTCCTGCTACCCGGCGCGGGCGCGCTGCTGGCACCGCGCTGGGTGCCCTGGGAGGAGCGGCTGCGCCCCGGCGACCTGTCGCCGGGCGACCTATTGCCGCCGATCGAGAACGACCCGCGCCTGGTGCCCGCATATATCGATTCCGGCGACCCGGAGGTCGAGGACGTCGCGTTCGAGCTCGGCCTGGGGCGGCCCCGGGTGCTGTCCAGGGAAGGGCGCCTGGACGCCGCGGAGCGCTGGTTCGAGGGCGAGACCGGCCCGGACAGCCCGATGGCGCGGCAGGCCCCGGCGCATTGCGGCACCTGCGGCTTCCTGCTTCCGCTGGCCGGGTCGCTGCGCGCGGGTTTCGGCGTGTGCGGTAACGAGATCACGGCGGTCGACGGGCGCGTGGTGAGTGTCGAGTACGGCTGCGGCGCCCACTCCGAGGCACCCTTCCTCGTGCCGTCCCTGGCCGAGCCGAGTGGGGTTGTCTACGACGACGGCGACGAGATCGTCTCCGACTAGACCGTGCGCCCCGCCGGCGCTGATCAGATCGTGCGCCCGTCCGCGCGGTGCCGGCGCATGACGGCGTAACCGATCAGGCCGAGGATCCAGCCGGCCAGGCAGGTCCACAGCCACACCCGGTGGTCGTGGCGCCCCAGCCAGCCGTAGCACGGCAGCAGCACCACGAACGCGACGAACCAGATCGCGGTGCCGATCAGGATGATGCGGCCGGTGTCCATCTGGACTGCCGGCGGCGTCACGAGCACCCGCTTCGACGGGGTCGGGTTCGCGGGGCTGGCCACGATCCGGCAGGCTACCCGGGATGGCGACCGGTGCGCTCGCGCGGCTCGCGGCGCTGCGCTGTCGCCCCGTGTCGGTGCCGCTCGGCGAGGGGCCGCCGCCGGAGCAGGTGGTGCGTACCGCCGCCGGCGCCGACGGCTTGTTGTGCCTCGTCGGCTCGTGGGCGGGCGGTGGCGCGCTGCTGGCGAGCGACCCGCTTCTGGTGCTGCCTGCGGATGCGGACCCGATCGCCGCGCTGGCTGTGCAGCCACGGCTGACGGTCGAGGAGCCGGACGTGGTGGGGGGCGGCTGGTTCGGCTGGCTGGGCTTCGACGAGCCCTCGCGGCTGGCGTTCTACGATCACCTGCTGCGCTACGCCGACGGCGCGTGGTCCTTCGAGGCGCTCTGGAGCGAGCAGCGCGACGGCCTGCTGCACGCGCGACGCGACGAGCTGGCGGCGCTGCTGGAGCTGGACGCCGGCCGCGATGCCTGGCAGGTGGGGGAGTTCGGCGGCGCGGAGCGCACCCGGCACCTCCAGGCGGTCGAGCGCGCCGTCGAATCGATACGGGCCGGCGACATCTACCAGGCCAACGTCTGCACCCGCCTAACCGCACCGTTCGGGGGCAGCGCCGTCGGGCTGTTCGCCGCGTCGGTCGCAGCCGTTGCCCCGGCGTTCGGCGCGTACCTCGACGACGGCACGCGGGCGGTCGTGAGCCTGAGCCCGGAGCTGTTCCTGCGCCGCCGCGGCCGCGACGTGGTGACCGCCCCGATCAAGGGCACCTGGCCGCGCACGCGAGGCGAGGGGCCGGACGCGCTGCGTCGCTCGGCGAAGGACGCCGCCGAGAACGTGATGATCGTCGACCTGATGCGTAACGACCTGGGGCGGGTGTGCGAGATCGGCACGGTCCGCGCGGCGGCGCTGCTGGAGGTGCAGCCGCATCCGGGCGTCTGGCACCTGGTCTCCACCGTCGCCGGCCGGCTGCGCGGCGATGTCACCGACGGTGAGCTGCTGGCGGCGACCTTCCCGCCCGGCTCGGTCACCGGCGCGCCCAAGCTGCGGGCACTGGACGTGATCGCCGAGCTCGAGGCGCAGCCACGTGGCGCGTACACCGGGGCCCTCGGGTTTGCCAGCCCGTCGTGGGGGTTGGAGTTGAGCGTGGCCATCCGCTCCTTCGAGATCGCGACGGGGCGGATCGAGTTGGGGGTGGGTGGCGGCGTCACCGCGGACAGTGTCCCCATGCTGGAGTGGCGCGAGTGCCTGCACAAGGCGGCACCGCTGCTCGGGGCACTCGGCGCCGCCGTCTCGGCCGAGGTCGCGACGCCGGACGTGCCGCCCACCGGCGCGCAACTCGCCGGCGGCCTGCTCGAGACGATCCTGGCGGTCGGCGGCGTGCCGCTGCGGCTGGCCGACCACCTGGCACGGCTGGACCGGTCGTGCCGCGAGCTGTACGGCGCCGGCTTGCCGGATGGCGTGGTGGCGCGCGTGCGGCAGGCCGCTCGCGCGTCGGCTCCCGGGCGGGTGGCGCTGCGCGTGGTGGCGTCGCCGGCGCTGGAGCTGACGGTGTCGGCGGCGCCCGCGCCTGCCGCGCGCCGCCCCTCGTCGGCGTACCTCGTGACCGGCCGCTCGGGGCTCTGGCGGCACAAGTGGGGCGACCGCAGCTACCTGGCCGGCGTCGAAGCAGCCGGCGTCGAAGCAGCCGGCGTCCCGCTGTTCGTCGCGCCGGACGGGGCGGTGCTGGAGACCAGCCGCGGCAACGTCTTCCTGCTCGCCCCGGACGGCACGCTGACCACACCGCCGCTGCGCGACGATCTCCTGCCCGGTGTGACCCGCCGGGCTCTGCTGGACGCCGCTCGCGACGCGGGCCGGCCGACACAGCTGCGCCCGTTCGACATGGCGGAGCTAGTCGGCAGCGCGGTGTTCTGGACGAGCAGCCTGAGCGGCGCGGTGCCGATCGCCTCCGTGGACGGCGCACCCCTGCCGCGCCGCGACGACGAGATCGCTGAACTTTCGGCGGCGCTCGTGCCGCTGGCAGATCATCCGTTCGTTAGGTAGACTAACGATATGACGTCGGCGACCCGCAGCACGATTGCCGAACTGGCTTCCGTGCTGCGCCCGTCGCTCTTACGCCTGACCCGGATGATCCGCAATCAGCGCGTCGACCTGTCCGTCACCCTCACCCAACTGTCCGCGATCAACACGCTGCACAAGCAGGGGCCGATGAGCGCCGGTGAGCTCGCGGCGTGTGAACGGGTGCAGCCACCGTCGATGACGAAGGTGCTGGCCAACCTCGAGGAGCGTGGGTTGATCCGCCGCGAGGCGCATCCAGGCGACCGGCGCCAGGCGATCATGTCCATCACCCCGGAAGGGATCGCGCTGCTCGACTCCGAGCGCCGCTCCCGGGACGAATGGCTCACCCAGCGACTTGCCCAGCTGACCCCCGACGAGCGTGCGGCCATCCGCAACGTCGTCCCGGTGCTCGACAAGCTGGCCGAGCTGTGACGGCGGTCGCGGCCCGCGAGCCGTCGACCACCCCCAAGGCTTCGCAGTCATCCAGCGGCGGCATGTTCCGCTCGCTCAGGGTGCGCAATTACCGGCTCTACGCCTCGGGGCAGCTGGTCTCGCTCACCGGCACCTGGATGCAGCGAGTCGCCCA
>JAVHVL010000271.1:0-4706 GCA_032160565.1 Pseudonocardiales bacterium
GTGCGCATCGGCAGCACGCCGCCCCAGGCGCCGCCGGCGACATCCTCGGCCGGGTCGTCCGGCCAGCCCGCGGACACCTTCAGCGACCACTCCTCGATCGGCAGCTGCAGGACCAGCGTCGCGGCGAGCTCCCTGGCGTGCGGCCGGCGCAGCTCCGCGACGCGCCCGGGCAAAAGCGCCTCGGTGATCAGGTCCAGCGCCGCACCCTTCGCGTCGTCGGCGAGCATCGAGCAGGTCCCGAAGAGCACCGCGCTGCGGTAGTGGATCGAGGACTCGAACGCCGAGCGCGCCACGACCAGCCCGTCGACGGCTGTGACGGCCAGGCAGGTCGGCGCCCCGTCGGCGAGCGCGCGCATCCACGGCGAGCCGGTCGACCCGTGGGCGAGCACCCGATCGCCGTCGCGCACGACGGCCGTCGGGACGACCAGCGGGCCGGCGTCCGTGGCCAGGGCGAAGTGCCCGACGTGCGTGCTGTCCAGCAGCGCGTCGAGCACTGCTCGGTCCTCGCTCGCCTTCTCCCGCAATCGGGTGATCTCGGTGCGCGTCATCGACCCATCACCGCGTTGACCAGATTCGCGATCCGGGACGGCTGGCCACTGCGCGCCTCGGCGTTGTCGGCCCACGTCATGGCTCGCAGCCCGGCGTTCGCGCCGAGCCAGCGCAGCGGCTCCGACTCCCAGTTGCGCGAGCGGTGACCGACCCAGGGCAGCGCGGTCAGCGCGCTCTCCCGGCCGGTGATCAGGTCGGCGAGGGTGCGGCCGGCGAGGTTCGTCGTCGAGACGCCGTCGCCGACGTAGCCGCCCGCCCAGGCCAGGCCGGTGCCGCGGTCCAGGCCGACCGAGGCGTGCCAGTCGCGGGCGATGCCGAGCGGCCCGCCCCAGCGGTGGGTGATCTTCGCGTCGCGCAGCACGGGAAACAGCTCGGCCAGCGTGTGCTCCAAGGCGGCGAAGACCGGTGGCACGTGGTCGTATTCCGGGCGGATGCGGGAGCCCAGGTGGTACGGCGCGCCCCGCCCGCCGAACACCATGCGGCCGTCCGCGGTCCGCTGCCCGTAGATGACCAGGTGCCGGTGGTCGCTGAACGTCTCTCGATGGGCCAGCCCGATCTCCTTCCAGACGGTGTCCGGAAGCGGCTCGGTGGCGACGATCAGGGAATACACCGGCGCGAGCGCGCGCCGCAGGCCGGGCAGGCGTGCCGAGTACCCCTCGGTGGCGCGCACGACCACGTCGGCGTGGACGGTGCCGCGGTCGGTGCGCACGCCACCGGGTTCGATCGCCGTCGCGGGGGTGCGCTCGTAGATCCGTGCACCTCGCTGCTCGACCGAGTCAGCCAGCCCGCGGACCAGCTTGCCGGGGTGGATCGTCGCGCAGTGCGGTGTGTACGTGGCACCGCGCACCGCGGTGGCGTCCAGGCGGGCGCGGGCGGCCGCCTCGTCGAGCAGCTCCACCTCGAGGCCGTACTCCGCGGCCTCGGCGGCCTCGTCACGGGCGCGGGCGAGCTGGGCTGCCGAGCGGGCCAGCACGACGGTGCCGCCCAGCGCGATGTCCGCGTCGATCCCCTCGGCCGACGCCACCCGGACCACTTCAGCGACGGCGCCCCGCATCGCCCGGTACTGCGCCACGGCGGCCTCGCGGCCGGACTCGCGCGCCAGCGTCGCGATCCCGACCGGGTACAGCGCCGAGCACCAGCCCCCGTTGCGGCCGGACGCGCCGAAGCCGGCGATCTCGGACTCGACGACCGCCACCCGCAGCGAGGGGTCGGCGGCCAGCAGGTAGTACGCCGTCCACAGCCCGGTGAAGCCGGCGCCGACTATCGCGACGTCCACCGTGCTGTCACGGGGCAGCGGCGGCCGGGGCTCCAGTCCGCCCGGCACGGTGTCGAGCCACAGCGACAGCCCGCGGTACGGCGCGGTCAGGCGAGCACCTCGTCCAGCGAGACGGCCTCGTAGCCGTGGGCCTCGGCGACCGCGGCGTTGGTCAGCGCGCCCTCGTGGGTGTTGAGCCCGAGGGCCAGCGCGGGCTCGGCGCGCATCGCCTCGCGCCAGCCCCGGTTGGCCAGCTCGATGGCGTACGGCAGGGTGACGTTCGTCAACGCGTAGGTGGACGTGTGCGGCACGGCGCCGGGCATGTTCGCGACGCAGTAGAAGACCGAGTTGTGCACCAGGTAGGTCGGGTTGGCGTGCGTGGTCGGACGGGAATCCTCGAAGCAGCCACCCTGGTCGATGGAGATGTCGACGAGGACGGAGCCGGGCTTCATGCGCGACACCAGCTCGTTGCTGATCAGCATGGGGGCCTTCGCGCCGGGGATGAGCACGGCCCCGATCACGAGGTCGGCGTCGAGCACCGCCCGCTCGATCTCGTAGGCGTTGGACGCGACGGTCTGGCAGTGCCCCTGGTAGATGGCGTCCATCTGCCGCAGCCGCGCGACGTTCTTGTCCAGCAGCAGCACCTCGGCCTGCATGCCGAGCGCGATGGCCGCCGCGTTCTGGCCGGACACGCCGGCGCCGATCACGACCACCTTCGCCGCGTACACGCCCGGCACGCCACCCATGAGCGTGCCGCGGCCGCCGCCCTGCCGCATCAGGTGGTACGAGCCGACCTGCGGCGCGAGCCGCCCCGCGACCTCGGACATCGGCGCCAGCAGCGGCAGCGACCCGTCGGGGAGCTGCACCGTCTCGTACGCGACGCCGGTGGTGCCCGCGGCGAGCAGGGCGTCGGTGCAGCTCTTGTCCGCGGCCAGATGCAGGTAGGTGAACAGCACCTGGTCCTTGCGCATGCGGTGGTACTCCTCGGCGATGGGCTCCTTCACCTTCAGCACCATGTCGCCGGTGGCCCAGACCTCGTCGGCGCTGTCGAGAATTCGCGCGCCAGCAGTGACGTAGTCCTCGTTGGGGATCGAGGAGCCGACGCCGGCGTCGCGCTCCACGAACACCTGATGGCCCTGACGGACCAACTCGTGCACGCCCGACGGAGTGATCGCCACCCGGTACTCGTGGTTCTTGACCTCGCGGGGGATGGCGACCTTCATGGGAACTGCCTCCGTGGACGGTGGGAGATAGACACAGCTTGTCGGGTGATTCTGAAGGAAAGCGACCCTGGCACGCCATACACCTGAGCATCATTCTGTAGATTGCGTCCATGGCGGTCAGAAATTCGACGCGCACCCAGGCGGCCGCGGCTACTCCGAAGATTGTTCGCCCGGTCGTCGACGAGGTCGACCGGCGCATTCTGACGCGGCTCGCGGCGGACGCGCGGATCCCGAACAACGCACTCGCCGAGGCGGTCGGCATTGCGCCGTCCACCTGCCTCGGCCGAGTACGCGCGCTTCGCGACAGCGGCGTGATCCGCGGCTATCACGCCGACATCGACCCGGCCGCCCTCGGCCGACCCATCCAGGCGATGATCGCGGTCCGACTGCAGGCACACGCCCGCGGTCACATGTCCGCGTTCGTCGCGAAGGTCACCGAACTCCCCGAGGTGCTCAACGTGTTCTTCCTCGGTGGTGCCGACGACTTCCTGGTGCACATCGCCGCGACCAGCACGGAGAACCTGCGCGACTTCGTCGTCGTGAACCTCAGCGGCAATCCCGATGTGGCGCTCACTGAGACCAATCTGATCTTCGAGCACGTCCGCGCCGGAGTCGCGCACTGAGATCACTTCTCCATGGATTACAGCCGGGCCCACGCCTCGGTCAGCACGGAACGCAGGATCTGCTCCATCTCGTCGAACTCCGACTGACCGACGATGAGCGGCGGGGCGAGCTGTACCACCGGGTCGCCGCGGTCGTCGGCGCGGCAGTACAGCCCCGCCTCGAACAGCGCCTTGGACAGGAAGCCGCGCAGCAGCCGCTCGGACTCGTCCTCGTCGAACGTCTCCTTGGTCGCCTTGTCCTTGACCAGCTCGATTCCGTAGAAGTAGCCGTCACCGCGGACGTCACCGACGATGGGCAGGTCGTTCAGCTTCTCCAGCGTCGCCCGGAAGGCGCCCTCGTTCTGCAGGACGTTCTCGTTCAGCTTCTCCCGCTCGAAGATGTCGAGGTTCGCCATCGCCACCGCGGCCGACACCGGGTGCCCGCCGAAGGTGTAGCCGTGCGGGAAGTAGTCCTGGCCGTGCCAGAACGGCTCGGCGATGCGGTCGCTGATCAGGCACGCGCCGATGGGGGAGTAGCCGCTGGTCAGCCCCTTCGCGCAGGTGATGATGTCCGGCACGTAGCCGAACTTGTCGCTGGCGAACATCGTCCCGAGCCGGCCGAACGCGCAGATCACCTCGTCCGAGACGAGCAGCACGTCGTGCTTGTCGCAGATCTCGCGGACCCGCTGGAAGTAGCCGGGCGGGGGTGGGAAGCAACCGCCGGAGTTCTGCACCGGCTCGAGGAAGACGGCAGCGACCGTGTCCGCGCCCTCCATCTCGATGGCCTGGTCGATCTGGTCGGCCGCCCAACGACCGAACGCCGCGAGGTCGTCGCCGTGTTCGGGCGCGCGGTAGAAGTTGGTGTTCGGCACCTTGTGCGCCCCCGGCACGAGCGGCTCGAAGTACTTCTTCGCGTCCGGGATGCCGGTGATCGAGAGGGCGCCCTGCGGCGTGCCGTGATAGGCGATCGAGCGGCTGATCACCTTGTGCTTCATCGGCTTGCCGGTCAGTTTGAAGTACTGCTTGGCGACCTTCCACGCGCTCTCGACCGCCTCGCCACCGCCGGTCGTGAAGAAG
>JAVHVL010000274.1:0-3218 GCA_032160565.1 Pseudonocardiales bacterium
TGCAGCCCCTCGCCGGCCGGCCCCAGCCGCGCCGAGTCCGGAACCCGGACCCGATCGAAGTCGACGTCGGCCGTGCGGATCAGCCGCAATCCGATCGGATCGGTCACGTGCGTGCTGATGCCCGGCAGGGTCATGTCGACGAGGAAGCTGGTGAGCCCCTCCTCGGCGATCGCGTAAAAGAGCGTCACGTCGCAGTCGGCCCCGAGATTGACGTGTGTCTTGTTGCCGGTCAGCAGCCAGTCGCCGCGGTCGCGCACGGCCGTCGACTTCATCGTCTTGAACGACGACCCGGCGTGCTTCTCGCTGATCGACTCGGAGAACACCTGCTCGCCGGTCGCGATGCCTCGCAGCCAACGGTCCTTCTGCTCGGCGCTGCCCCAGTCGAGCAGCCACTGCTGCCCCTGCGCGGCGATCTGCGCGGAAACGAGGCCGTGCCGGCCGACCTCCTCGCTGATGACGACGTATTCGGCAACGCCCCCGCCGAGGCCGCCGTCCGCAGTGGGCACGAGCGGGCCCAGGTAGCCCATCTGCCCGAGTTCGGCATACAGGTCGCGTGGGAAGTGTCCTTCGCGATTGGCGGCGTCCAGCTCCGCACGGTGCTTCTCGCCGAACTCGGCCAGTGCCGCGACCGTGGTGTCGATCCAGGCGGCCCGGTCCGGGTCGTTGTGCAGCGTCGGGTACATCAGCTCTCCTTGCGTGGGCGCGACAGTGACCACATCTGACGGGCGCGCTCGATCTCGACCGCCCGATCCCAGGTGGCCGGATCGCTGACGGTCCGGCGCAGTGTGGCGGCGAGTGCCCGGGCGAGCTCAGGATCGGCGGCGAGGTGCGCGATCGATTCGGTGACGGCGGGCCGTAGCTCGTGCTTCGGGACGGCTGACCAGGCCAGCCCCGTGGCCACGGCGTGCGCCGCGGTGACTGGCCGGGCGAAGACGCCGGCCGCCGCGGCAAGGCGCATTCCGCCGGCCCGGTCGAGCAGGTGGAGGTGTCCGCCGCCGGGATGCAACCCGATCGTCGCGAAGCCGGACACGAACGTGGCGTCCTCGGAGGCGATGCGCAGATCGGCTGCCAGGGCAAGGTTGAACCCGGCGCCGACCGCGGCGCCGTTGACCGCGGCGACCGTCGGCACCGTCATCGCGCCGAAGCGGCGGAATGCGGCGTACAACGTGTCGAGAGCGTCGTACATGTCGTCGGCGCGGGCCGAGCGGAGCCGGTCGAGCACGGCGGTGTCGGCGCCGGAGCAGAAGGCCGGGTCGGCACCGGTCATGACCGCGACGCCCACGCCGGGGTCCGCGTCGATGTCGTCACAGACCGCGATGAGCTCGGCCGCGGCGGACTGGTCGAGTGCGTTGCGCGTGCGCGGGCCCTCCAGCGTGATCCACGCGGCGCCGTCGACGACGGCGAGCTCGACCTGGGTTCCGGCCATCAGAAGACCAGGCTGACCCGGCTCGTCCGGGTCGCGGCCGTGAACCGCTCCAGACGCAGGGCGCTGCTGTCGATGCTGGTGATGGCGCCGTAGGAGATCTGCTCGGCGACCAGGCGACCGATCTCCGGGGCCTGCATCAGGCCGTGTCCGGAGAAGCCACACGCGTTCACCCACGTCGGCGCCGCCGGGTCGGCGCCGAGGATGCCGTGGTGATCCGGAGTGTTCTCGTACGTCCCCGCCCAGCATCCCGAGCGGTCAAGCGGGAGATCGGCCAGCCAGGGGAAGCGGGGCACCGCAAGCTCGAGGACCGTCTCCATCCACGCCCAGTCCACGCTGACGTTGTAACCGTCTTCCTGGTCCGGGCGGGCGGCGGCGAACAGCAGGCGCGCACCCTCACTCCGGACGAAGACGCCGGTGCCCAGGTCGATCGTCATCGGCAGCGTGGCCGCCGGAGCGCCGGGCGCGGTGCCGGCCAGAGCGCCGGGCGCGGTGGCGTAGATGTTGCGGCGGGAATGTTCGACCGGAACGGCGAGCCCGGCCAGCGCCGCCAGCTCGCCTGCCCAGCCGCCTGCCGCGTTGACGATGTACTGAGCACGCAGCACCCGCTCGCCCGCCTCGACTTGCCACCCGCCCGTTGCCTCGTCGGCGGTGATCGCCCGGACGGGGTGGCGGTACAGCACCCGAGCGCCGGCGGTCCGCGCGACGTTGAGGTACGCGCTGGTCGCGAGGTGCGGATCGACCACGCCGTCGGATGGTCCCCACGTGGCGCCCGCGATCCCGTCCGGCTCGAACGGGGTGATCTTGGCCGCCTCGGCCACCTCGAGGACGTCGACCGGCACGCCGTGTTCGCGCTGCAGCTCGACTGCCTCCAGCTGTGCCTGCCAGGCGGCGTCCGGCACGAGGAAGAGGTAGCCCGTGGGCCGGTAGCCGACGTCGATGCCGTGCTCTTCGCCGAACGAGCGGTAGGCCTGGATACTCCGCCAGGACAGCTCGATGTTGAGTGCGTCGGCCCACTGGGCGCGGATCGAGGCGAAGGACCGTCCCGTGCTTCCTTCGGCGGGGCCGTCGAACGCCTCGACGACGACGACGTTCCAACCGGCGCGGGCGAGGTGCGCGGCGGAGCTGGCGCCCACGGCGCCCGCTCCGACGACGATCACGTCGGTGGTGAGATCCTCACCCATCGCAAGGCTCCTGTCGTGGCCGTTGGTGCGGTGACACGACGCTAGGAGGGCGGGGTTCGCAACGGCTTCGGCCGTGGCGCGGAAGAACCCGCCGCGCCTTTCGACAATTGTCGAACGGGGTCTCCGGGAGGTGTGCTGATAGGTGTCGTGATCAACTCGCGTCCAGTGCACGTTCACGCAGAGAGCGCACACCAACCCGCGAGTTGATCAAGCTGCCATCGAGGACGACGGATGCGCCCGAGTTCACCGGGACGCGGTCCTGCGGATGGCGGAGGTATGCGCGCAGTCCTCAACGGCGGCGCTGTGCCGGTGCAGACGCAGTGCCGGTGCAGGTGCAGGTGCCGGTGCAGGTCAGAATGGCGGCGGATCCACGCTGCCGATGTCGGGCTCGGACCTTCCCTCGCTCGGGGCGGCATTGGTCCTATCGACGGGGTGGGTGGCGGCGGGTTTGGTGTAGCGGTGGCCGGACGGGCTGGTCCAGCTAGTGTCGCCGTTCGGCAGTCGCTGAACCTGCCAGGCGGTTTCGTGCTTCAGATGGTGGTGCCGCGCGCACAGGACGTGCAGGTTGCCCTCGTTGGTGTGGCCGCCGTCGCTCCAGGCGACCCGGTGGT
>JAVHVL010000022.1:0-2798 GCA_032160565.1 Pseudonocardiales bacterium
CCGTCGCGGCGCCCCGCCCCGCGAACAGTGCGCGGGGCAGGACAACTGCCTGGCGCCGCTCGTCCGGAGACAGGTAGACGTTGCGGCTGGACAGCGCGAGGCCGTCCGGCTCGCGCACGGTCGGCACGCCGGCGATCCCGACGCCGAGCTCGAGGTCGGCCGCCATCCGGGTGATCAGCGCCAGCTGCTGGTAGTCCTTCTCGCCGAAGAACGCGACGGCCGGCCGGGTGAGGTTGAGGAACTTCGCCACCACGGTGAGCACGCCGGCGAAGTGCGTCGGGCGCACCATCCCCTCCAGCTCCGAACCCAGCGGCCCGGGTTCGACCCGCACCTGGGGCCGGCCCGCGGGATACACGTCCGCGACGTCCGGCGCCCACACCACGTCGACGCCGGCCTTCTCGCAGAGCACCAGATCGTCCTCGAGGGTGCGCGGATACACCGCGAGGTCCTCGTTCGCGCCGAACTGCATCGGGTTGACGAAGATCGTGACGAGCACCGACTCGCACACCTGGCGGGCCTGGGTCATGAGCGCCACGTGGCCGGCGTGCAGCGCGCCCATCGTCGGCACCAGCCCGACGGGTCCGGGCAGCGGCTCCCGCGCCGCGATCAGGTCGGTGCGCGAGCGGGCGAGCCTCACCGCGCCCCGTCCAGTAGGGCGAGCACGGCGGCGGCCTGGGCGGGGTCGAGGCGGCCGGAGTCACGGGCCCGCTCGGCCGTGCGCCGCGCCATCGCGACGTAGGCGGGCAGTACGGCCGGGGCGTCCGCGGCCAGGGTGGCCAGGTGCGTGCTCAGCGTCGCGACGTCGCCGCGGGAGACCGGGCCGGTCAGCGCCGCGTCGCCCAACCGCAGCACGTTGTCCAGCGCGGCGCTCAGCAGCGGTGCGAGCAGGCGCGACGGCTGCTCCACCCCCGCACCGTCGAGCATCGCCAATGCGTCGTTCACAAGCGTGACGAGGTGGTTGGAGCCGACGGTGAGCGCCGCGTGGTACAGCGGACGCGCCGCCTCCGGCACCCACACCGGCTCGCCCCCCATCTCGACGACGAGCGCCTCCGCGACGGGGCGCAGCTCGTCGGGCGCCGTGACGCCGAACGTTGCCCCCTCGATGCGGTCGGCGTCCTCCGGGCGCCCGGCGAACGTCATGACCGGGTGCAGTGCCAGGGCGAGCACTCCGCGCGCCGCGGCCGGGTCGAGCACGTCGATGCCTTGCGAGCCCGAGGTGTGTGCGACGAGCTGCCCCTCGCGCCAGACCCCGGCGGTGGCCAGCCCCGCCACCAAGGGCCGCAACGCGTCGTCCGGCACCGCGAGCAGCACGAAGTCGGCGGCACCGATGACCTCGTCGGGGGGCAGTACGGGCACGCCCGGCAGCATCCGGTCGGCCCGCCGCCGCGACTCCGTGGACACCGCGCTGACCGCGACGATCTGGTGCCCCGCCCGCGAGAGCGCCGCGCCGAGTGCCGCCCCGACCCGCCCGGCGCTGACGACACCGACACGCAGCCGCGCGGGTCGCGGTGTGCTCACGGGCAGCGTCCTCGGATCGTGGGCCAGGCTCGTACGCAGCCTACTGGGGCCGATAGATTTGAAGGGTGAGCGCCGAATTGCAGCAGGTTGTCGCGCAGAGCGCCGACGCGGCTGACCTCCATGCGACCGTACCGACCCTCCTGCTCGAGCTGCAGACACTGCTCGGCTCGCTGACGGCGATCGTCACCGCCAACACCGAACGCGGCCGGCGCCCGTTCCGCCCCAGCCCGGATCTGCCGGCCCGCCTCGGCGAGCTGGCGTACGGGGTGTACCTGCTCGCCGACCAGACGGGCGTCGAGCTCGACAAGGCCGTGCTGGCGACGGCTGCGCACCTGCAACGTCGCGGGCAGCAGGCGCAGGCGGCCGGCAGCAACGAATGGCCCTTCGAGGCGCACTGACCCCGCGTTTCGGGGGGTACTTAGCTGCTTCCTGGAGTACTGACCGGACGGAGAAATGCCTTGCTGCGCAAGCGGATTCTCATCACCGGCGCGAGCTCGGGCCTGGGTGCCGAGATGGCGCGGCAGTTCGCCGCCCAGGGTCGCGACCTCGCGCTGTGCGCCCGGCGCGTCGAGCGGCTCGAGGAGCTGCGCGGCGAGATCCTCGTCGCTCACCCCGGCGCGCGCGTGGCGGTGCGCGGCCTGGACGTCAACGATCATGACGCGGTGTTCCGAGTCTTCCGCGAGCTGTCGGACGAGCTCGGCGGCCTTGACCGCGTGATCGTGAACGCCGGCCTGGGCAAGGGCGCGCCGATCGGCACCGGCCGCTTCGATGCCAACCGCGAGACGGCGATGACGAACTTCGTCGCCGCGCTCGCCCAGTGCGAGGCGGCGATGGAGATCTTCCGCGCCGCGGGCGAGGGGCACCTCGTCGTCGTCTCGTCGATATCCGCGCTGCGCGGGCTGCCGCGCACCCTCACCACCTACGCCGCCTCGAAGGCGGGGATCGCCACCTTGGCCGAGGGCATCCGCGCCGACGTGCTAGACACGAGGATCAAGGTGACCACGCTCTACCCCGGCTACATCCGGTCGGAGATGAACGAGAGAGTGGCGCAGAACACGCCGTTGATGACCGACACCGCCAGCGGGGTGCGCGCCCTCGTCCGCGCGATGGAGCGAGAGCCCGCAACCGCGAAGGTCCCGCCGTGGCCGTGGGTGCCGCTCTCGTTCGTGCTGCGCTACGCCCCGCTGCGGGTGATCCGGAAGTTCGGCTGACGGGATCCTGGCAGCAAGGTGACGCTCCCTGCACGTCACAGAGTTTCTCTGTACACAGTAGATATGCCC
>JAVHVL010000316.1:0-3615 GCA_032160565.1 Pseudonocardiales bacterium
CGTCGGTCCCCGGCAAGGGCGAGGCGCTGCTGGCCACCTGGCCGGAGCTGATCGACGCCGGTCGCTTGCAGGACGGCGACGACTACCTCGCCGGCACCGCCAAGCCGGCGCGCGCCCTGCTCAGCGCGGCGACCGCGGCCGAGATCGGCGTTGCCGACGGCGGCACGGTGGCGGTGGCCACCGACCGCGGCACGCTGATGCTGCCGGTGGTCGTCGCGGAGCTGCCCGACCGCGTGGTCTGGCTGCCCACCAACGCGCGCGGCTACCCGGTGCGCGCCACGCTCGGCGCGGTGGCCGGATCGGTCGTCACCCTGGCCAATTCGGACGCCCCGCCCGTCGTCGGCGTCGCCGGTGGTGCGTCATGAGCGCCCTCGCCGCCGCCTCACACTCTTCCGACGTTCTGCTCGCAAGCTCGCAGAATATCCCCGGCTTCGGCGACCAGCCGATCTGGATCACGCTGATCAAGGTCGTCGGCGTCTTCGTGTTCCTCGTCGTCATGACGCTGTTCTCGATCGTCTTCGAGCGCAAGGTCGTCGGCCGCATGCAGAACCGCATCGGCCCGAACCGCACCGGCCCGTGGGGCACGCTGCAGTCGCTGGCCGACGGCATCAAGCTGGCCTTCAAGGAAGAGATCATCCCGGTGCTGGCGGACAAGCCGGTCTACTTCCTGGCGCCGATCATCTCGGCCACGCCGGCGTTCGTGGCCTTCTCGGTGATCCCGTTCGGACCGCAGGTGTCGATGTTCGGCCACCGGACCGCGCTGCAGCTCACCGACCTGCCCGTCGGCGTGCTCGTCGTCTTCGCCTGCTCGTCCATCGGCATCTACGGAATCGTGCTCGCCGGCTGGGCGTCGGGCTCCACGTACCCGCTGCTCGGCGGGCTGCGCTCGGCGGCGCAGATGATCTCGTACGAGGTCGCGATGGGGCTGTCGATGGTGGCGGTGTTCCTGTTCGCGGGGACGATGTCCACCTCCGGGATCGTCGCGGCGCAGAACCACACCTGGAACGTCATCCCGCTGTTCGTCTCGTTCGTCATCTACGCGATCGCCGTGGTCGGCGAGACGAACCGCGCGCCGTTCGACCTCCCCGAGGCGGAGTCCGAGCTGGTCGGCGGTTTCCAGACCGAGTACTCCTCGTTCAAGTTCGCGATGTTCTACCTGGCCGAGTACATCAACATGGTCACCGTCTCGGCGCTGGCCACCACGCTGTTCCTCGGCGGCTGGCACGCGCCGTGGGGCCTGCACGCGATCTGGAGCGGCGCCAACTCCGGCTGGTGGCCCGCGCTCTGGTTCGTCGCCAAAGTGGTCATCGGCATCTTCGTGTTCGTCTGGCTGCGCGGCACGCTGCCCCGAATGCGTTACGACCAGTTCATGCAGTTCGGCTGGAAGACGCTGATCCCGGTCAACCTGGTGTGGATCATGGCCGTCACCGCGATCCACGTGCTGCGGGACCGCGGCTGGGAGGCGTGGAAGGCCACCGCCCTCCCGCTGGCGCTCGTGCTGATCGTCGTGGTGATCCCCGGCCTGATGGCCTGGGACGCGGCCAGCAGCCGACGCGCAACCGAGCGCGCCGAGGACGACGAGGCCGACGCGATGCTCACCCCCACCTTCCCGATACCGCCGATGGATCTGGTCGTGCCGTCGCCGCTGCGCACCCAGCGGCTGGCCACGGCGTCGGCCCGCCCATCCACCCCTGAACTGACGGAGGGAGACGACGCCGATGGCTGACCAGCCGGGCGCCGAGCCCACGGGTAGCCTCGCCGGCTTCGCGAAGGGCTTCGGCCTCACCTTCTCGACGATGTTCAAGAAGGTGTACACGCAGCAGTACCCGTTCGAGTTCTACCCGCCCGCGCCGCGCTACCACGGCCGGCACGTGCTGAACCGGCACCCGGACGGGCTGGAGAAGTGCGTCGGCTGCGAGCTGTGCGCCTGGGCCTGCCCCGCCGACGCCATCTACGTCGAGGGCGGCGACAACACCGACGCCGAGCGGTACTCGCCGGGTGAGCGCTACGGCGCGGTCTACCAGATCAACTACCTGCGCTGCATCTTCTGCGGCCTGTGCATCGAGGCCTGCCCGACCCGCTCGCTGACGATGAGCAACGAGTACGAGCTGGCGCTGGACAACCGGCAGGACCTCATCTACACGAAGGAGCAGCTGATGGCGCCGCTGCTGCCGGGCATGGAGGCCCCGCCGCACCCGATGCGCCTCGGCGACGACGAGAAGGACTACTACACCGTCACGTCGCAGGAGCCGCTGATGCGGGGGGAGCCGCAGAGCACCGCCAATGTCGCCGGCCGCCCCATCAGCGCCCCCGCCATCGAGGTCGGAAGGCACCACTCGTGAGCGCCGCCGTCCTGACCCCCGCTGTCCTGGCCGCCGGCGAGCTGACGAACGGGCAGGTGCCGCTGGGCGAGGCGATCGCGTTCTGGATCCTCGGCCCCATCTCGCTGGCCGGAGCCATCGGCATGGTGCTGCTGCGCAACGCCGTGCACTCGGCGCTCTCGCTGGCGGCCACCATGATGTCGCTGGGCATGTTCTACCTGATCGAGCAGGGGCCGTTCCTCGGCTTCGTGCAGATCATCGTCTACACCGGCGCGATCATGATCCTGTTCCTGTTCGTGCTGATGCTCGTGGGTCGCGATGCCTCCGACTCGCTCATCGAGACGCTGCGCGGTCAGCGCTTCGCCGCCGCGCTGTTCGGCCTCGCCTTCGCGCTGCTCGTCGCCCTGTCGGTGGGGCGGGCGTTCAAGGGCAGCAGGCCGGCGAACCTCGACACGCCGAACGCCAACGGGCAGAACGTCAACAAGATCGCCGAGCTGCTGTTCACCAAGTACCTGTTCGCGTTCGAGCTCACGTCGGCGCTGCTGATCGTCGCGGCGGTGGGTGCGATGATCTTGGCGCACGTCGAGCGCGACGGCCCCAAGCCCACCCAGAAGTCGATTGCCCGCGAGCGGATCCGCTCCGGACGCCCGCAGCCGCTGCCCGGCCCAGGCGTGCTGGCGATGCACGACGCCATCGGCACCCCGGCACTGCTGCCGGACGGCTCGATCTCGGAGGAGTCGGTGATGATCTCGACGCCCGGCGGCGTGCAGCGACCCCGCGCCCTCGGCCCCTCCGACGAGGAGCCCCGATGACGCCGACGTACTACCTCGTGCTCAGCGCCGCGCTGTTCACGATCGGCGCGGTGGGCGTGCTCGTGCGGCGCAACGCGATCGTGGTGTTCATGTCCGTGGAGCTGATGCTCAACGCCGTCAACCTCACCCTCGTCACGTTCTCGCGCATCAACGGCTCCCTCGACGGGCAGATCATGGCGTTCTTCGTCATGGTCGTCGCCGCCGCCGAGGTCGTGATCGGCCTGGCCATCATCATGTCCATCTTCCGAACCCGGAGGTCGGCGTCGGTAGACGACGCCAACCTCCTGAAGTACTGAGGTGCCTTCGTGACGACCGCGCACGGAATCCAGTC
Source organism: Pseudonocardiales bacterium (assembly GCA_032160565.1). Lineage (GTDB taxonomy): Bacteria > Actinomycetota > Actinomycetes > Mycobacteriales > Jatrophihabitantaceae > RYN-117. The sequence continues at coordinate 3,465 of JAVHVL010000316.1, forward strand.
GGCTGCGTGGCTGCTCATCGCGCTGCCGCTGCTGGGGTCGGTGATCCTGCTGCTCGGCGGCCGTCGTACCAATCGATGGGGACCACTGCTCGCGTGCGCCATGACCGGCGCGGCGTTCGTCTACGGCCTCATCGCCTTCTTCGACCTGCGC
>JAVHVL010000319.1:0-4374 GCA_032160565.1 Pseudonocardiales bacterium
GTCGGCGGCCAGCACGTCGGTGAGCGGCCTGCCGTCGACCGTGCAGCGCGAGGGCACCGGGACCATGGTGTCGCCGTGCGACCCCAGGGTGAGCGTGCGCACCGAGCTCACCGGGACGCCGAGCTCCTCGGCGACGTTGTTGGAGAAGCGGGCGGTGTCGAGCATTCCCGCCTGCCCCATCACCCGGTTCTTCGGGAAGCCGGTGGCCAGCTGGGCCAGCGCGGTCATCTCGTCCAGCGGGTTGGACACGACGATGACGACGGCGTCCGGCGAGGTCCGCGCGACGTTCTCGGCGACCTGGCGGACGATCCCGGCGTTGGTCTCGATCAGGTCCATCCGGCTCATCCCGGGCTTGCGCGGCAGGCCGGCCGTGACGACGACGACGTCGGAGCCGGCCGTCGCCTCGTAACCGCCGCCGTCGGCCGTAGTGGTGGCGCCCACGACGGTGGTCTCGAAGCCCTCGATCGGGCGGGACTGGTTGAGGTCGAGCGCGAGACCCTCCGGCTTGCCCTCGACGATGTCGGTCAGCACGACGGTCTCGAACACGTCGTACTCCGCGAGGCGCTGCGCGGTCGTCGAGCCGTAGAAACCGGCACCGACGACGGTTGCCTTGCCGCGGCGGGCGGACTCGGACATGACTCTCTCCTCTGTTGACGGGTCGCGGCGCGGGGCCACACGGACCGGAGGTTCTCGTCGGGAGGCTAGTCCGCGGGGGCCTCAGTGCCGCAGCCGGATGTCCATCATGAGAATCAGCCCACCCAGCGCCAGGTAGCACAAGCCGTCCCACCAACGGCCGCGGACGGCGAGCAGGCCGGCGCGCGCCGCGGGGAGGGACAGTCGCAGCACGCCGCCGAGCATCATCGCGACGGCGAGGGCCACCGTGCCGCGCCGCCAGTGGCCCGGCTCCAAGGCGAGATAGGCGAACGACGCTGCGACGAGGAGCAGCACGGTGAGGAACGGTGCTTGCGCCCGGGCGCGGCGACCGACCTCCAGCCGCATGCTCAGCCCCGCTCGGCTACGGCGCGCTCGGCCATTTCCACGACGTTGGTGAGCAGCATCGCGCGCGTCATCGGCCCGACGCCCCCGGGGTTCGGAGTGAGGTGCCCGGCCAGGTCGGCGACTCCCGGGGCGACGTCACCGGCGATCTTGCCGTCGACGCGGCTGACGCCGACGTCGAGCACGGCGGCGCCCGGGCGCACCATGTCCGGCGTGACGATGCCGGGCACCCCTGCCGCGGCGATCACGATGTCGGCGCGGCGGACGTGGCCGGCGAGGTCGCGGGTGCCGGTGTGGCACAGGGTCACGGTGGCGTTCTCGCTGCGGCGCGTGAGCAGCAGCCCCATCGGGCGCCCCACGGTGATACCGCGGCCGATCACCACCACGTCCGCGCCGGCGATCGGCACGTCGTAGCGGCGCAGCAGCTCGACGATGCCGTACGGCGTGCACGGCAGGGGCGCGGGTTCGTTGAGGACGAGGCGCCCGAGGTTGGTGGGGTGCAGCCCGTCGACGTCCTTGGCCGGGTCCACCCGCTCCAGGACGGCGTACTCGTCCAGCCCGCGGGGCAGCGGCAGCTGGACGAGGTAGCCGGTGCAGGCCGGATCGGCGTTGAGCTCGTCCACGGCGGCGACGACGTCGGCCTGGGTGGCGCTGGCGGGCAGGTCGCGGCGGATGCTCGCGATGCCGATCTCCTCGGAGTCGCGGTGCTTCGCGCCGACGTACCACTGACTGCCCGGGTCGTCGCCGACGAGGATCGTGCCGAGCCCCGGGACGACCCCGCGCTCGGCCAAGGCCGCCACGCGCGCGGCGAGTTCGATCTTGATCGTGGCGAGCGTCGCCTTGCCGTCGAGGATCGTCGCAGTCACGGTCGACCATCCTGCCAGCCACGGCGCGGGTGCCACGCGGCGGCTGCACCGCTCCCCCCGCCCGCCGAGTGACGTATCTCCGCGCCGAGTGACGGGTTATTAGCCGTCACCTGAGCCCGCGATACGTCACCCGAGCCCGCGATACGTCACTCGTTCCCGTGATCCGTCACTCGTTCCGTGATCCCTCACTGCTCGCGGAACGTCGCGTATCAATGCGCGAAGTGCCGCGCTCCGGTCAGGTACATCGTCACGCCGGCCACCTTCGCAGCCTCGATGACGTCCGCGTCGCGAATGGAGCCGCCGGGCTGCACGACGGCGCGCACGCCGGCGTCCATCAGCACCTGCAGCCCGTCGGCGAACGGGAAGAACGCATCGGACGCCGCCACCGAACCGGCCACCCGCTCACCAGCGCGAGCCACTGCCAACCGGCAGGAGTCGACCCGGTTGACCTGCCCCATGCCGACGCCCACCGTCGCACCGCCGCTGGCCAGCAGGATGGCGTTGGACTTCACCGCCCGTATCGCGCGCCAGGCGAAGATCAGATCCGCGAGGGTCGCCTCGTCGGCGGGCTCGCCGCTGGCCAGTGTCCACGCGGACGGGTCGTCCCCTGGCGCATCTATGCGATCGGCCGCCTGCACCAGCAGCCCACCGCTGACCGCGCGCATCTCGGCGGTCGGACCGCCCGGCGGCGCGGGTGCGACCAGCAGCCGCAGGTTCTTCTTCTTCGCCAACAGCTCCAGCGCCGCCTCGTCGAAGGACGGCGCAACGATCACCTCGGTGAAGATGTCCGCGAGCTGCTCGGACATCGCCGCGCTCACCGGGCGGTTCGTCGCGATCACGCCGCCGTACGCGCTCACCGGGTCGCAGGCGTGCGCCTTGCGGTGCGCCTCGGCGATGTCGCCGCCGACGGCGATGCCGCACGGGTTGGCGTGCTTGATGATGGCGACGCACGGCTCGGTGAAGTCGTAGGCCGCGCGCCGCGCCGAGTCCGCGTCGACGTAGTTGTTGTAGCTCATGTCCTTGCCGGACAGCTGCTCGGCCTGCGCCAGTCCGGGCGGCTGGTCGCCGTGCGAGACGTACAGCGCCGCCCGCTGATGCGGGTTCTCGCCGTAGCGCAGCACCGCGGCCCGCTCGTAAGACGCCGCGATCCAGCCGGGGAAGCCGCTCGGCTCACCACCTACCTCGTCATCCGGCGTGACGACGCTCCCGAGCCAGGACGCGACCGCGATGTCGTAGGCGGCGGTGTGCCGGAACGCGGCGAGCGCCAGCTTCTGCCGCGCCGCCAGGTCGAAGCCACCGCCGCGGACCGCGTCCAGCACGTCCGGATAGCGCGCGGGGTCGACGACGACGGCGATCGAGCCGTGGTTCTTCGCGCTCGCCCGCACCATCGCCGGGCCGCCGATGTCGATCTGCTCGACGACCTCGGGCATCGACGCGCCGCTCGCCACCGTCTCCCGGAACGGGTACAGGTTCGCGATCAGCAGCTGGAACGGCGCGATGCCAAGCTCGTGAATGGTGGCCACGTGCAGCGGGTCGTTCTGGTCGGCCAGCAGGCCGGCGTGCACGTGCGGGTGCAGCGTCTTCACCCGGCCGCCGAGAATCTCCGGGAAGCCGGTGACCTCGTCGACGGGCGTGACGGGTACGCCGAGGTCACGGATGAGCGCTGCGGTCGAACCGGTGGACACGATCTCGACGCCGGCGTCATGCAGGCCGCGCGCGAGCTCGTCCAGCCCGGTCTTGTCGTAGACGCTGACCAGCGCGCGACGGACGGGTATCTGCGTCACTTGATCTCCTGGCATAGCTGGCGGATTGCGTTGACGTACAAGGGTTTCTCGGCCGACTGGATGCGTTCGCGCAGTGCGTCCTCGTCGTCGCCGGGCAGGACCGGCACGGCCACCTGCGTGATCACCGGCCCGGTGTCGATGCCTTCGTCCACCCAGTGCACCGTGACTCCGGTGGTCTGGACGCCGGCAGCGAGGGCGTCGCGGATGGCGTGCGCGCCCGGAAACGCCGGCAGCAGCGCGGGGTGCGTGTTGACGATGCGGAAGCGGCGGACCACGGTCGGGGCGAGCAGCCGCATGAAGCCGGCGAGCACGACAAGGTCCGGTTCGTGTGCGGCGATCTGCTCGGCCAGTGCGTCGTTCCAGGCGGCCCGGTCGGCGAAGTCCCGCAGCTGGACGGCGAAGGTCGGGATGCCGGCGGCCTCCGCGCGGGACATCGCGAGGCAGCCCTTCACATCCGTACCTGCCGCGACCACGTCGCCGCCGAACTCGGGCGCTGCCGCGGCATCGACGACGGCCTCCAGAGTGGTGCCGCTGCCCGACGCGAGGACGACTATCCGTGGGCGCTCCGGCACGCCGAAACCCTACCCGGCGAGCTCGTCCGCCTCGTCGCCGTCGGTGCGCACCACGGCCAGGCGCGCGGTTTCCACCTCGGCAGGCCCCTCGTCGGCCCGTCCGACCGGGCGGGGCCGGCGTCGCTCGATCAGCTCGGCATGCGGCCGACGTAGCCG
>JAVHVL010000050.1:0-8910 GCA_032160565.1 Pseudonocardiales bacterium
CCTCCGACCTCGCGCTCGGCCGGTACCGCGCCCGGATGCGCCGGCTCCGCATCTGGTACTACGCCGGCATCGCGGTGGTCGTCGCCGCCGTCGTCGCCGCGGTCGCTGTCGGCTGGTCGCACAGCGAGGTCGCGCACACGACGCTGAAGACCGCCGCCAAGCCCGCACCCTCCGTCGCGCTCCAGACCCCGGCACAGGCGCTGCCCCTGAGCTGGCAGACCGGCGACGCCACCGCGATCGGCACGCCGTACTGGGGCGGCACCGTGATCACCTACTCATCCGACAGCGTGCGCGGTCGGAACGCGGCCACCGGCGACATCACCTGGTCCTACACCCGCACCGACCGCACCGTGTGCCAGGCGATCCAGGTCGAAGGCGTCACAGTGGCGATCTTCGAGCTGCACGGCAACTGCGACCAGGTCACCGCGCTCGATTCAGCAACCGGCAAGCGCAAGTGGAGCCGCACGCTCGACAAGGACGGCATGCCGCTCAACGGTCGCCCGACCTATGCGGTGTCGCAGTACACGATCATGATGACCACGCCCTCGGTCATCTACGCGATCGACCCGGCCGGCGGCCTGGACCGCTGGACGTTCACGCAGCAGGGCTGCACGATCCGCGGCGCGGTCTTCGGCACCCAGGGCGCGCTGATCAGCCAGAACTGCGTCAACCCCGACTGCGGCGTCCAGAAGTTCTGCGGCGCCGGTGACCAACTGTTGCTGCGCGACGCCACCGCCGGGCGAAGCGACTCGGACAAGGACAAGGCCAACCCCGATCAGATCAAGTGGAACCTGATCGGCAGCACGTTGTTGCCCGCCTCGGCCGACCAGTTGATCTCCGCCATCGACACGAGCACCCACGAGCTGCGTGTCCTCGACGTCGCGAAGGGAACGCTGCGCGGACGGCTGGCGCTGCAGCGTGGTGTGATCGGCTCGACCGTCGCGCCGCTGGCCACCGCACGCGCCGAGCTGCTCTGGATCGGCGGGGTCACGTACTCCGTCGAGCTGACCGGTGCGGACTACTTCTGGGCTACCGCGACCGCCGGCCCACCGACTGTCACACCGTTGCCGGGCGCACCGGCCGGCACCACGGAGCTGAGCCAGTCGGAGCTTTCCGCCGCCGTCCCGGGCGGCATCGCCCTGCTGGACCCGAACACCGGAAAGGCGAGCGCCTCCTTCCCCGTCACCGCGCCGGCCGACAGCCGGGCGTACCCGTTCGGCGGTGGGTTCATCGTCGCCGGCAGCACGACGGCGGTCTACGGGTGAGCAGCACCGGGCAGTTGGCGCTCGGATCCGGTCGCCGGATCACGATCGGGCTACCCGGCGGGCCGATCGCGGCGCTTCGTAGCGGAGCCGACGGCGCGCCGGATCTGCTGCTCGTGCCGGGATACACCGGCAGCAAGGAGGACTTCGGCCCACTGCTCGACCCACTTGCGGCGGCCGGATACCGCGTCACCTCGATCGATCTCCCCGGCCAGTACGAGTCTCCCGGGCCGGATGATCCGGCCGGCTACACGCCCGATGCGCTTGGCGCCCGGGTGCGGGAGCTCGCCCACCATCTCGGCGCGCCGGTCCACCTGCTCGGGCACTCCTTCGGCGGGCTGGTGTGCCGCGCCGCAGTGATCGCGGAGCCCGAGCTGTTCGCCGATCTGGCCCTGCTGGGCTCGGGTCCGGCGGCGCTCGCCGGCCCGCGCCGCCAGCGGATCGAGCAGCTCCGCCCCGTCCTGGCAAGCCTGGGTCTGCCGGGTGTCTACGCCGCGATGCAGGCCGCCGCCGTCGCCGAGGCCGGCTACGTTCCGCCGCCCCCGGACCTCGCCGACTTCCTGGAGCGCCGCTTCCTCGCGGGCAGCCCGGCCATGCTGGCCGGTATGGGCGAGGCATTGTGCGCCGAGCCGGATCGCGTGGCCGAGCTGGCGGCCACCGGCATCCGGTGCCTCGTCGTACACGGCGAGGATGACGACGCATGGCCACCGGACGTCCAAGCCGCGATGGCTGGGCGCCTGGGCGCCCGCCGCGCCGTCATCCCCGCCGCTGCGCACTCTCCTGCCGTCGAGAGCACCACACCTACCGCGGCGGTGCTCATCGACTTCCTGGCCCCCAGCACAGCGGGAACTCACTCATCAATGGATGACGAGGTTCCCGCCGTAGAGCGCGCCGCTCATTGAGAACGCCGTCGCCTCTGCGGTGTTCCGGATCGTGATGGCCAGCCGGCCAAGGAGGACGCTCATCGGGACGCTCGCAAAGGGTGAGGCGGGGCCGGAGTCAGGCCCCGAATTCAGCGCCTTGGCTGCTTCCGGCCCCCACGCCCCGTCACCGAGCCCGGTAACGATGGGCCGAGAATACCTCACGCGGATTTCACACGTCAACAACCAGTTTTCCCGGCTGCCATCCTGGAGCGGTGAGCAGCACGCGCGCCGACATCGGCTACTTCGGTCCCGACAGCGTCACCTGGCGTATCCACAGTGAGCCACTGTCCCTCGTCGGCGGGCTGCGGGCGCTGCTGCTGCAGGCGCTGCACCCCGAGGCGATGCGCGTGCTGTACGCAAGGTCCAGCTTCCAGGACGACGCGTGGGCTCGTTTGCAGCGCACGGTCGGCTACGTCTCTCGGGTGACGTTCGGCACCACCGCCGAGGCCGAGGGGGCCGCCGCCCGGGTGCGCGCGGTCCATGCCCGGCTCGGGATCGACGACGTGGCGCAGCTGGCCTGGGTGCACGCCTGCGAGGTCGACTCCTTCCTGGCCGCCGCCCGCGCGAGTGGCCTGCGCCTGCGCCGGGCGGACGCCGACCGCTACCTCGTCGAGCAGGTGCGATCCGCCCGCCTCGTCGGGATCCCGGAGGAGCTGGCGCCCCGGACCGTCGAGGAGCTCGGCGCCTACTTCGCTGCCATGCGGCCGAGGCTGAGGATCACACCGGAGGCCACCGAGGCGGCTCGCTACGTGATCGCGCCGCCGCTGCCGGTGCCGGGCAAGTACGCGCTGCCGGCGCGCGCGGGGTGGTCGGCGGTCTCCTCGCTGGCGGTCGGCCTGCTGCCGGGATGGGCCCGACGGATGTACCGGCTGCCACCGGCGCCCGGCGCCGGGCTGGCCACCTCGGCCGGCATGCGCACGCTGCGCGGCGCGGTCCGCGCGCTACCCAAGCAATGGCGGGAAGGGCCGATGTACCGCGAGGCCAAGGCCCGCGCCGAGCTCAGCTGACGTCGAGCTGTGCCAGTCCGGCCCACGAGTCGAGCTGAGGCGAGGCAGCCTGCCCCTCCGGGCAGTGGCTGCGGAAGTCGCACCACGAACAGCTCGGCCGCGGCACCGGCGGGAAGACGTCGTCGGCGTCCGCACCGGACGCGAGGGTGTCGACGGCCGCACCGATGTCGTCGGCGGTCGACTCGGCCCGCGCGAGATGCCGGGCCAGCGACTCGTCGGTGTGCTCGAACGCCGCTACGCGGCCGGTCGGCAGGTGGTGCAGCTCGACGCGCCGGCAGTCGCGCCGCAGCGTGCGCCGGGTGGCCAGCGCGTACAGGGCCAGCGCCTGCGAGCCCCGGGCGTCGTCCTCGGTGAGCTCCTGCCGCCCGGTCTTGTAGTCGACGACGACGAGCTGGTCGCCGCGCTCGTCGATGCGGTCCACACGACCGCTCACGGCGATCCGCTCCGTGCGCACCGCGACCGTGCGCTCGACCCCGACCGGTTCGGAGCCGGCGTCGGCCTGCTCGGCGAGGTACTGCGCCACCCAGCGACCGGCCACCCCACGCCACCGTGCCGACTGCGCGTCGTCGCGAAAGCCGTTGGGCTGCCAGTTCCGCTCGACCAGCTGGGCGCCGGCCTCGGGGGTGCGCCGCGCCGCCGGCAGCTGCCACCACTGGCTCAGCGCGAGGTGCACGATGGCGCCCACGGAGTTGTGCGCCCAGGGCAGCCCGCGGGGCGGCGGCGGGCGATCGAGGTAGGTGAACCGGTAGCGGCGCGGACAGTCGAACGCCGCCAATCGTGACGGTGTGCACGAGAAAAGCCGGGTGGGCATCCCGCCGAGCTGCAGCTGCGCCGGGGCCGTCCGGGCGGCCGCGGCGTCGGCGGCCATCACCGGCTCCCGGGCTCGTCGTCGTCGGCGTTGCCGGTGAGGATGCCGCCGAACACCGGATCCCCGTCGGTCCCGCCGTCCTCGGCGCCGTCCTCGGCGCTGGCCTCGGTGCGCTCCGCGTCGGAGCTGCCGCGGGTGCGCCGGCCGGCGCGCAGGTACATGGCGGCCGCGGCGGCGGCGCCCAGGACGATCGCGATGCCCGCGATCCACACCCATACCGCCCAGCCCCCGGACCGGGACGACCCCGCAGCGGCGTTCGGGCAGTGGCCGTTGTCCACCGGTCCGCCGGTCAGCCGGTGCGCGAAGTCCACGACCGTCGGGGTGAGGTCCATGCCGTTCTGCAGGTCACTCGCGTGGGCGGCCGCCGCCTGCCCTGCCTGCTTGTCGGCGAACCCCGGGCAGAACTTCGACGACGCCGCGCGGAAGCTGACTGTGCCCGTGGGCGCAACGAGGATCACTCCGACGGTGAGCGGCGTGCCGAGCTGGGCTCCGAGCTGCCCTTCGATGGAGTTGGCCAGCGTGATGTCGCGACCGGTCGTGTCCGCCAGCACGGCCACACGGGCATCCGTCGGGACAGCGGTCGATGCCGCCGCCAGGTCGAGCTTCACGCCGTTGGCGCCGGCGTCCGGATCGACGTACACCCGAGCCGAGCGCAGGTTCGTCACGGCGTCGCCCACCGGGTCGGCCACCGCGGCGGGCGCCATCGTCAGAAGCACGGCGGCGGCGCACGCGGCGGCGCTCAGCAGGGATAGGAGCTTGCTCACGTGCGCCACGGTATCCGCAGCACGCGACAGGGCGCGGCTACGACTCGGCGGGGGACTCGGCGGGGGACTCGGCGGGGGACTCGGCAGGGGACTCGGCAGGGGACTCGGCGGGGCGGCGCGCCGTCGGAAACGCCAGCAGGCGCGCGTACTGGTCGGGTTCGGTGATTCGGTCGCCGAGGCGGGTTGCCTTGTTCGCGCCGTGGTAGTCCGACGAGCCGGTGCCGACCAGCCCCAACTCGCGCGCCAGCCCGGCGGCTTCGGCGCGATCGGCGGCGCCGTGGTCCGGGTGGTCGACCTCGATCCCGACCAGCCCCGCATGCGCCATCGCCGCGATGACGTCGGGGCCGACGACCGGGCCGCGCCGCCGTGCGAGGGGATGGGCGAACACGGGCAGGCCGCCGGCCGCCCGGATCAACCGCACCGCATCGAGGACGGGGAGGTCCTCCTTGCGCACGTAGTACTTCTGCCGCGAGGAGAGCAGCTGGGCGAAGGCAGTGTCGACGTCCGGCTCCGCGCCGACCTCGACGAGCGCGCGTCCGATGTGCGGGCGGCCGATCGCTCCGCCCGCGGCCAGCGCGCTCACCCGGTCCCACGTCACGGCATAGCCGTCGGCAGCGAGGTTCTCCACGATCCGCCGCCCGCGCCCCAGGCGACTCTCACGCAACCGCGCCCGAGCCGCACGCAGCTCCGCGTGCTCGGGGTCGAACAGGTAGCCCAGCACGTGGAGGCTGATCCGGCGGCCGTCCTCGCCGAGGTGGAAGCAGGAGAACTCCGCACCGGGCACGATGGTCAGCCGGTTCGGGCGCGCCGCGAGTGCCGCGCCCCAACCGGCGGTGGTGTCGTGGTCAGTGACGGCGAGGACGTCCAGCCCCGCAGCGGCCGCCGCCGCCACCAGCTGCGCCGGGGTATCCGTTCCGTCCGACGCCGTGGAGTGGGCGTGCAGGTCGATGCGCACCAACCGACAGTACGGCCGGCAGTACGGCTAGGGCAGCGGCGGTTGCGGGGGTGGGGGTGGGGGTGGGTCGAACGGGGGTGGGGGCGGGTCGAACGGGGGCGGCGGCGGCCCGAAGAAAGGCAGCGGCGCGGTGACGTAGTCCTGCGGGTTATCGTCCGGGTCTAGGTCGACCGCGCTGCCGAAGACGACCTTGCGGACCTCGAGGTAGAACCGGTGCGGCCGCGAGATGTTGATCAGCTTGCGCACGTCCGGGTGCGAGCCGGGTGCCTCCAGCTCGATCGTGCCGTAGTTGAGCATCTTGCCGAACACCGTCTGCTCCAGCACCGCCCCCGAAATCCGGTCGATGCGCAGCGAGGCCTCGCTCGACGTGGTCTCCGGCACGCCGCGCACCCGGATGACCCGCCTGCGGGTGAGGATGATCCATTCCGCGCGCCAAGTCTGCACGCGTAGCAGGATCACCGCGCCGAGCACGAGCAGGAAGATCGCCGCCATCGGGTTCGGCGCAAAGATCGCGGCCACGAACAGGACGACGAGGGCACCGGCGAGGATCGGGTGCGGGCGGCGGAACAGCACGATCCAGTGGTGCTGTGCGCGGGCGAGTACCGGGATCTCGGACGGCAGGAGGGCCGGCATGGCGCGCCGCGCTAGGACGAGACTTTGTTGACGAAGTCGCCGAGGCCGTGCGCCAGGTTGACCGCTGCGTGCCACGAGCTGTGCACGATGCCAGCAGCCTGCGCGGGCGAGGTCATCATGTAGAAGACGACGAACAGCACGGCGGCGCCGGTGATGACGAGCTTCATGGCGCCTCCTCGGATCCCAGGCATGCCGATATGACGCGCCTGGAAGTATTCATACCGCGCGAAGCGGTCATGAAAGACCCGCCACGCCGACGAGCCGAAGGGAGCCGATGTGCCCCACCGAGTGCCCTGTGCCGGCGCGATCGTGCTCGATGCCGAACGGCGGCTGCTGTTGATCAAGCGTGGCCGGCCGCCCGCGCAGGGCAGCTGGTCGGTGCCGGGCGGCCGCTGCCTGCCCGGCGAGGCGCCCGAGGATGCGTGCGTGCGCGAGGTCGCGGAGGAGACCGGCCTGGTGGTGCGCGTACTCGCCGAGGCGGGGCGGGTCGAGCGGGACAGCTCGTTCGGCAACGTCTACGCCATCACCGACTACCACTGCGAAGTGGTGGGCGGTTCCTTACGCGCGGGCGACGACGCGGACGAGGCGCGCTGGGTGCGCGGCGTCGAGCTGGCCGGGCTGGAGCTGGTTCCCGGCCTGCTCGAGGCGCTGTTCGAGTGGGGGTTGCTGCCCGGCTAGCGGCGTAGCGGTTCCTAACGGCGCAGCGGTTCCTAACGGGGCAAGGGTTCCGGCCGGCCGGGCTGTTCGCCGCCGCGCGCGTCGATGTACTCCTTGGTCGGCACCATCACCTTGCGGCGGAAGATGCACACCACGGTGCCGTCCTGCTTGTAGCCGATCGTCTCGACGTACACGACACCCCGGTCCGACTTGGACTTCGACGGCGTCTTGTCCAGCACGGTGGTCTCGCCGTAGATCGTGTCCCCGTGGAACGTCGGGGCCACGTGGCGTAGCGACTCGATCTCGAGGTTGGCGATCGCCTTGCCGCTCACATCGGGCACCGACATGCCGAGCAGCAGCGAGTAGATGTAGTTGCCGACGACCACGTTCTTGCCGAAATCCGTGGTCTTCTCCGCGTAGTTCACATCCATGTGCAGTGGGTGGTGATTCATGGTCAGCAGGCAGAACAGGTGGTCGTCGTACTCGGTGACCGTCTTGCCCGGCCAGTGCTTGTACACCGCGCCGACCTCGAACTCTTCGTAGTACCGGCCGAACTGCACGTTGGTCTCCTCAACACGTCTGACGGTCTGCCGTGCGGATTCTTCCTTGCGGGGGCGTCCGACGGGGCACAATGTGGCCGATGCCAAGTGTTCCGCGCCCGCGCTCGCTCGTACCCGCCCGGCTGGTGCCGGGCCGGCGCGCGCGTCGGCATGCCGACTCCGTCGAGATGGACGCCGGGTCCGCGCTTGTCGACTGTGCCGTCTATCGCGACGGTGTGCGGCAACCCGGCTCCCCGACCTGGCAGGATGCCATCGACGAGGTGGAGCAGGCCGGCACCGGATTCGTGTGGATCGGACTACATGAGCCGACCGACGGACAGCTGGCCGGCATCGCCGAACGGTTCTGCCTGCACCCGCTGGCTGTTGAGGACGCCGTCCTGGCCCATCAGCGGCCGAAACTGGAGAACTACGACGACTCGCTGTTCGCGGTGGTGAAGACCGTGCACTACGACGACGCCCTGCCCGGCGGCACGGCGGAGGTGGTCGAGACCGGCGAGGTGATGGTCTTCCTCGGCGCGAACTTCGTGATCACGGTCCGGCACGGTGAGCATGGCAGCCTGCGGGACATCCGCCGCCGACTGGAGGAGGAGCCGGAGCTGCTCGCGCTCGGCACGTCCGTCGTGCTGCACGCCATCCTCGACGGCGCGGTCGACTCCTATGTCGCAGTCACCAAGGCGCTCCAGGAGGACATCGACGAGGTGGAGACCTCGGTCTTCGCCGAGAAGAACCGGGTGGCGAACTCGAACCTGACCTACGTGCTGAAGCGCGAGGTGCTGGAGATGCGGCGCGCGGCCGCTCCGCTGTCCCCGGTGCTGCGGATCCTGTCGCGCACGCCGTTGAGGCTCGTCGACGAGGAGGTGCGCGACTACTTCCGCGACGTCGACGACCACCTGACCGAGGTCGTCGACCGCGTGAACTCCTTCGACGACCTGCTCACCACACTCGTCGCAGCGAACCTCGCGCGCGTGTCGGTGGTGCAGAACGAGGACATGCGCAAGATCTCCGCGTGGGTTGCCATGGCCGCGGTGCCGACGATGGTCGCAGGCATCTACGGGATGAACTTCGACCACATGCCGGAGCTGCACTGGCAGTACGGCTATCCACTCGTCCTACTCGGCATGGGAGGCGTCTGCCTCGGGCTGTACCGCGCGTTCAAGCGCAACGGGTGGCTGTGACGCTCGAGGCGCCCTAGCCGAGATCCGCGGCGCGGCGGCCGAGATCGAGCAGGTCCGTACCCTGCTCGGCCCAGCGCTGCAGCAGTTCGGCCGCGCCGTGCACTCG
>JAVHVL010000554.1:0-8582 GCA_032160565.1 Pseudonocardiales bacterium
GCGGCTGTACGCGACCGGCTTCAACCCCGACGCGGCCCGCCTGGCCAACATCCGGGTCGATCGGCTGCGGTTCTGCTCGCTGCTGGTGTCGGCCACCATCGCCGGACTCGCGGGCGTCTGCCTCGCCTCGTCGTTGAGCGCGGGCTCGCCGTCGGCGGGTACGCCGTACCTGCTGCCTGCATTCGCCTCGGTGTTCGTCGGTGCGACCCAGTTCAAGAACGGTCGTTTCAACGCGTGGGGCACCATCGTCGCCGTGCTCATGCTGGGTACCGGGACGATCGGGCTGGGCCTGGCCAGCGCCCCGCCGTGGGCGTCGGACATGTTCACCGGCGTCGTCCTGCTCGCTGCGCTCGGTGCGACCGGCCTGCAGCGCCGGTCGCTGCGCGCCGGACGTACCGGCAGCCTCGGCGCCGTGTTGCGCCGCCTGCGCACCACCTGATTCGGCTCGCGAAAACGCCCGGATCGTCCCGATACGGGCGGGCATGCTTGCATCGACTACTTGTGGACGAAATTCGTCCGGAAGTACACTCGGAGGACCGAACGGCATGGACGGGGGTGCGGCAGTGGGCGGCCCGCTGAGCGGTTACCGCGTGCTCGACCTCACCGACGAGCGCGGTCTGTTCGCCGGTCGGCTGCTCGCCGATCTGGGTGCCGATGTGGTGCAGGTCGAACCGCCGACCGGATCGTCCGCGCGCCTGGCCGCGCCACGTTCGGCGACGACGAGCTACACCTGGGACACGTTCGCGGCGAACAAGCGCGGCATCGTTGCCGATGTCGACACCGACGAGGGCCGGCACCTGCTTCGCCGGCTCGCGCTGCACGCCGACTTCTTCGTGGAGTCCGCCGGCCCGGGCGTGCTCACCGCGCACGGCCTTGGCTGGACCGAGCTGCGCGAAGTCAACCCACGCCTCGTGTACGCGACGCTCACCGCGTTCGGGCACGACGGTCCTAAGGCCGGCTACGCCGAGTCCGACCTCGTGCTGTGGGCGGCGGGCGGTCCGCTGCAACCGAACCGGGACGGCGAGCGTCCGCCGTTGCGCATGAGCGTCGAGCACGCGTATCTCAACGCGGCCGCCGACCTGGCCGGCGGGATGCTAATCGCGCACCACCATCGCGTGCGGACCGGACGCGGACAACTCGTCGACGTCTCGGTGCAGGCTGCGCTCGGGGTCAACACCCTGGCGCGCGTGCTCGCCGATTCGGTTTGTGACCCGAACCCCGAGTGGGCCGCGCTGGTGAGCCCGACCGCACGGACGGACCAGAGCGGCAGCGGGTCGGGCACGAGTTCGCACCTGAAGAAGTGGGTGTGCCAGGACGGGCTGGTCGAGTTCCACCTCGCAATGGGCGCTGCGGTCGGCGGCTTCACCAACAACTTCTTCCGGTGGATGCATGACGAGGGCGCCTGCCCGGAACGCGTCGCGGCGTGGGATTGGCGCGCGCTGCCCGCACTCGTCGAAGCCGGGGAGTTCGACGACAACGACATGCACGAGGCCCGTGCACTGACGGCTGCGTTCCTGGAGGGGAAGTCGAAGGCCGAGATCCTCGACGCCGCGATCCGCTATCGGCTGCTGTGCATCGGCATCAATGACACCGCCGACCTCGCGGCCAGCGAGCAGCTCGAAGCGCGTGGCTACTTCGCGACCGTGGGTGACGATGACCGGGCGCGCACGATGCCGGCGCGCTGGGCAGCGGGTTCGGTGCCACTCGTCGAGCTGCGCAGGCCGGCGCCGCTGTTGGGCGAGCACACCGCGGAGGTCGTCGGTGAGTGGCTCGGCGACGATCGCGCGCTGGTCGACTCGGCCTCCTACGGTGCGCGTCATGACTGAACTGCCAATGGCTGGCCTGAAGGTCGCCGATTTCAGCTGGGTGGTGGCCGGGCCGTTGGTCGGACGTGCACTCGCCGACTTCGGCGCGACGGTCGTCAGGGTCGAGTCGTCCACGCGGATCGAGACGGCGCGCATGATGCAGCCGTTCTACGACGGCACGCCCGGACCGGAGAACTCTGCGCTGTACGGAACGTGCAACGCGGGCAAGCTCGGCGTCACGCTGAACCTCGCGTCCGAGGGCGGACGTGCCGTCGCGCGCGATCTCATTCGGTGGGCCGACATCGTCGTCGAGTCGTACGCGCCGGGGCAGATGGCGAAGTGGGGTCTGGACTACGACACGGTGCGGGCCGACAACCCGTCCGTGATCATGCTGAGCACCTCGTTGATGGGGCAGTCCGGACCATGGGCGAAGCTGGCCGGCTACGGCAACATCGGCGCTTCGCTGAGCGGGTACCAGGATCTCGTCGGCTGGGCCGACCGTCCGCCCATCGGTCCGTTCGGCCCGTACACCGACTACGTCGGCCCGCGCATCTCGCTCGTCGTACTGCTGGCCGCGCTCGACCAGCGACGCCGCACGGGCGAGGGCTGCTACCTCGACGTCGCGCAGAGCGAGATCGGCGTCCTGCTCCTGTCTCCCCAACTCGCCGACTACTTCGACCGCGGCACCGTGGCGCAGCGGCGCGGCAACGCCGACGAGCGGTTCGCGCCGCACGGCGTGTACGCGTGCCGGCCGGCCGATGGCGCCGATCGTTTCGTCGCGATCGCAGCGTGCACCGACGAGCAGTGGGGCGCGCTCGCCGACGATCGGCCGGCCCGATCTCGCGGCCGACCCGCGTTACTCGGACGCGTCCGCTCGGCTGGTGAGCGCGACCGGGCTCGATCAGCTCATCGCCGCCTGGACTGTCGAGCTGCCGGCCGAGGACGTCGAGGCTCGGCTGCAGCGCCGCGGCGTGCCGGCGCACGTCTGCGCGAGCAGCGCCGACTGGTCGCACGACCCCCAGCTCGCGCATCGCGAGCACCTGCGCGCCCTGCCGCACCCCGCGTTCGGGACGGCCACGGTCGAGGGTCCGCGCTACCTGCTGTCCGAGACGCCCGGCGAGGTCGCTCGGCCCGCGCCGCAGCTCGGCCAGGACAACGCGTACGTCCTGCGCAGCCTGCTCGGCTACAGCGACGACGCCTATGACCGCCTCGTCGCCGACGGCGTCCTGGTTTGACTCGAGAGGTGACCCGGTGACAGATAACTGGCAGGACGAGTGGCAGCCGCTGATCGACGCGGTCGGACGCGACTTCGCCGATGGCTCGACCACGTTCGGCGCCGATCCCGTGGAGGTCGGGACGATCCGGCGGTTCGTCGAGCCTCTCGAACTCGACTCGCCGTTGCACTACGACGTCGAGGTGTCGCGCGCGCACGGCTACCCAGATGTGATCGCGCCTTACACGCAGGCCATGTCGTACAGCATCCCCGCGATGTGGCAGCCGGGGGATCCGACGCTCTACGCCGACCCGGAACCCGATGCGCAACCGGCGCGGAGCCCGATCAACAACGAGGACATGCCGCTCGGGCCGAAGACGACCGGGTTCTTCGCCACCGACATCGAACTCGACTTCGTCCGACCGCTGGTGCTCGGCGAGCGGGTCGGCCGGCGCGGCTACACCCTCATGTCGTGCACACCGAAGGAGACGTCGATGGGTCGCGGAGCGTTCCTGACGTGGCAGAGCGAGCTGGTCTCCGACAGCGGCGACGTCGTCGCCTACCAGCGCACCGGTACGTACGCCTACGTGCCGCGCGAGGAGGCGTCATGACGGCGGTTGCCGCACGGCAGCGCACGTACGACGAGATCTCGGTCGGCGACGAGCTCGGGCCGGTCGAGTCCCCGCTGTCGATCTACCGGCTTGTCGTCGCTGCCGGCGGCAACCGCGACTTCAACTCGATCCACCACAACCGCTCGTACGCCACGGCGAGCGGAGCGCCCGACGCCTACGCCAGCACGTTCTTCCTGCTCGGCGCGTGGGAGCGACTCGTCCGCGACTTCATCGGTTCGGCTGGCACGATCCGCGCCATACGCGGATTCCGGATGCGGAAGTTCAACTTCGTCGGCTCGACGATGACCGTCAGCGGCCGGGTGACCGACAAGCGCATGGACGGCGAGCAGCCGGTCGTCGTGCTCGAAGTGTCGTGCCAAGTGTGCGCCGACGTGACGGTCGGGCCTGGCGAGGTCGTCGTGACGGTGCCCGGCGGCCGGACATGACCGGCGGCACCGCACCCGTCCTCGTCGAGCTTCGCGGACACGTCCTCGTCGTGACGCTCAACCGTCCCGAGGTTCGCAACGCGATCAACCTCGAGGTGTCGAATCTGATCGGGGACGCGCTCGCGCGCGCCGACGCCGATTCTGACGTGTGGGCGCTGGTGATCAGCGGCGCCGGTGATCAGGCGTTCTGCGCCGGCGCCGACCTGAAGGCCATCAGCCGCGGTGAGTCGATCATGTCGGACGAACCGATCCGGCGACGGCGCGGGTTCGCCCAGTACGTCTCGCATCCGATCGGCAAACCCACGATCGCCGCGGTGAACGGCTTCGCCCTCGGTGGCGGCACCGAGATCACGCTCGCGAGCGATCTCGCGGTCGCCGCCGACGTCGCGCAGTTCGGCCTGCCCGAGGTGCGGCGCGGCATCCTCGCCGGTGCGGGCGGCACGTTTCGCCTGCCGCGTCAGATCCCACGGAAGGTGGCCATGGAGGCGATGTTGACCGGAGAGCCGATCACGGCGCAGCGCGCGCTCGAGCTCGGGCTCGTCAATCGGGTCGTGCCGCAGTCCGACGTCCTGGACGCGGCGCTGGAACTCGCTGCCCGCGTGTGCGCGAACGCGCCGCTGGCGGTGCAGGCGACGAAGCGGATCGCCACCGGCATCGTCGACGGGTCGGTTCCGGCTGAGGACTCGGATTGGGACTTGTCCGAACGGGAGGCCGCCGTGGTCATGCGATCACGCGACGCTGCTGAGGGACCGCGTGCGTTCAGTGAGAAGCGCGCGGCAGTGTGGGAGGCCCGATGACGAGCGAAGCTCCTGCGATCGTCGGGCTCGGCATCACCGACGTCGGTCGCGTGTACGGACGGACCTCGGCGCAGTTCGCCGCCGAAGCCGTCCGCCTGGCCGCTACCGACGCCGGTCTCGCGCTCGCCGACGTCGACGGACTGTTGCTGTCGTCAGGCTTGGGCGACGACGTCAAGCTCGAACTGCAGCGGGACCTCGGGCTGCGCGATCTGTCGCTGCTGTCGGAGATGCAGGGCTTCGGCTCGACCGCGGGCGCGATGGTGTCGTTCGCGGCGATGGCGGTGCAGTCCGGCATGGCCGAGGTCGTCGCCTGTGTGCACGCCGACGCGCCACTCGTGCAGGATCTGTCGGCGCGCGCTGCCTACGAGAACGCCGCGCACACCCGCAAAGGCTGGCGCGGACTGCTCGCCGCGGGCGGAGTCGTCGGGGCGAATCACATGTATGCGATGGCGGCGCGGCGGCACATGCTGCGCTACGGGACTACCAGTGATCAACTCGGCTCGATCGCCGTTGCGCAGCGCGACTGGGCCGCCATGAACCCGCGCGCCCAGTTCCGCGACCCGATCACGCTCGAGGACTACCACGCGTCGCGGTGGATCGCCGAGCCGTTCCGGCTGCTCGACTGCTGCGTCGTGTCCAACGGTGGCATCGCGGTGATCGTGACGTCGGCCGAGCGCGCGCGCGAGCTTGCGCAGCCGCCGGTTCAGGTGCTCGGCTGGGCACAGGCGCACCCCGGCCGGTACCTGCAGCGTGACGACAACCTCGGGTTGGTGACGGGAGCCGCGCGCTCGGGTCCTGCGGCGCTGCGTATGGCGGGCGTGACGCTCGATGACATCGACGTCGTCGAGCTCTACGACTGCTACACGTTCACGGTGCTGCTCACCTTGGAGGACTACGGCTTCTGCGAGAAGGGCGAGGGCGGCGCGTTCGTCGAGTCGGGCGTTCTCGGTCCACACGGAAAGCTGAAGGTGAACACCGGCGGCGGCCAGCTGTCGTCCTACTACCTGTGGGGGATGACGCCGTTGTCCGAGGCGGTGATCCAGGCGCGCGGTCAGGGCGGCGAGCGCCAGGCCGACGATCACGAGCTGGTGCTCGTCAGCGGCAACGGCGGCGTCTTCGATCACCACGCCACCCTCGTCCTCGGCTCAGGCGGTTAGGACAACCATGACGATCCGCGCAATACGACGTGATGCCGCCACCGCAGAGTTCTTCGACGGCACCGCGGTGGGGGAGTTCCGACTCAAGCGATCCCGCACCACCGGCGAGATCCTCGCGCCACAGTGCCTGACCGACGCCGCGGGCTCGGTCGACCTCGAGTGGATCACCGCCCGCGGCACCGGCCGCGTCGTCAGCTGGGCCGTGTCGCACGGCAAGCCGGTGGATGGTGTGCAGACGCCGTCAGCGGTTGTCGGCATCGTCGAGCTCGACGAGGGTCCGTGGTGGTGGTGCGAGCTGCTCGACGCCGACCCGGAGTCGATGCGAGCCGGCCTGCCGGTGACGGCCGCGTTCGTCCGTCCGGAAGGTTCGGAAGAGACCGTCCCGGTGTTCCGCGTCGCCGCGGATTGATCAACGGTCGGGCAGCGCCGCGGCCCCGGCGAGGATCGTGTCGACCAGGGTGTCGAGGTACTCGGCTGAGCGGCGCCGCACGGTGTCGGTGAGATGGACGGGCGTCGCCATGACGTGCACCAGAATCGACCCGACGATCAGATCGCCGATCAGCGTCGGCGACACGTGTTCGGGCAGCTCGCCCCGTCGCAGCCCGCGGCGGATGAGCGTCCGCGACTCGCGCACGGAGTCCTTGTAGCGCACCGCGTCGATCGCGCGTTGCAGCTCGGGCTCGTGTCGGGCGTCGGCGCGCAGGCGAAACGCGGCCACCCCCGCGCCGGACCAGTACGCGTCGAGCAGCCTCGTTGCGAGTTCGCGCAGGTCGGCCCGCAACGTCCCGGTGTCGATGTCGCTGAAGTCGCCGAGACCGGCGTCGACAGCGGCGACGACCAGATCAGCCTTGTTCGGCCAGCGCAGGTACAGCGAGGACTTGCCGACGCCGGCCCGCCGGGCCACCTCGTCGTAGGTGACCGACGCGTACCCCCGCTCGGCGAGGAGGTCACGTGCCGCCCCGAGGGCGCGCTTGTCGACGGCCGGGTCTCTCGGTCGGCCAGTGGGGGTTACCGCAGCCCTCGACACCCCCCTGATTCTGCGGCATCGGGGGGCTTATGGGCAGTCGGCGCCGCGGTTTCGCTCGCGTTACCGAACAGAGTCCGAAAATCCTTGACCAGAGATTATTCATGAATATGATATGGGTGGATATCCGAGCGATGGCCGCTCGCCACCACCCCATGGAGGATCGGTGAACCCTCAGGACACAGCCCGGCGGGCCAGGAGTGGCCGCCGCCGAACGGCCGCAAGCGCGATCGCGATGCTCGCGGCCACCGCACTGCTGCTGAGCGCATGTAGCAGCTCCAAGATCGGCTCCACCGGCACGACGAGCGCTGGTGGAAGTACGAGCAGTGGCAGCTCCGATGCAGGGATGGCCGCCGCCCAGGCGCTCGTCGACAAGTACAGCCAGCAGCCCACGACGATTCCGGCCAGCACCCCGATCGGTAAGCCGATTCCCAAGGGCAAGACGGTGGTGTTCGTCAGCTGCGGCACACCGAACTGCTCGATCGAGGGCGGCATCATCAAGCAGGCGACCGACTTGTTGGGCTGGACGCTCAAGGTGATCAACACCGACGGCACGCCGGAAACGCAGAAGTCGGCGTTCGCGCAGGCCGTGCAGCAGAAGGTGGACGTCGTCCTCTACAGCGCGGTCGAACGCGCGACGTTCGCTCAGTACATCCCCCAGCTGAAGGCCAACCACACGTTCCTCAGCGCCTGCTGCATAACCGATCCGGTGAGCGACAGCAGCGGCATCAACTACGCCATCGATGTGCCCGCTCAGACGGGCGTCATCGGCCAGCTGATGGCCGCGTGGATCATCACGCAGTCGAAGGGCAACGCTCACACGGTCTACTTCAACCTGCCCGCGTTCTCGATCCTGAACACGCAGGGGACCGCCTACGCCGACTACCTCAAGCAGAACTGCTCCTCCTGCTCGAGCGAGTCGGTCGACATCCCGGTCACGGCGCTCGGCAAGGACGTCCCGACCCGGATCGTCTCCTACCTGCGGGCCCACCCGTCGGTCAAGTGGGTGACGGTGAGCGTTGACGCGCTCGCAGTCGGACTGCCGGCCGCACTGAAGGCCGCCGGTCTGACCGACGTCCAGGTCGTGGGCGAAGGCGCGACGTCGACGAACCTGCAGTACATCCAGGCGGGGCAGCAGAGCGCATCTGTCGCCTTCCCGTACTACGAGGTCATGTGGGCGATGGTCGACGCGGCAGCACGCTACGAAGCGGGAGCGACCGTTCCGGCTTCGGTGGGTGCCACGCCCTGGCTGCTGATCAAGTCGAACGCGCCGGCACCGACCGACGTGTTCCCGACGGTCAAGGACTACGCACAGCAGTTCAAGACGCTGTGGGGGATCACCGGCTGATCTGCGCACTACCGCAAGCCACGATCGGTGGCACCGTGTCCCGGTGCCACCGATCGTTTGCTGTACGAGGTCAGCTGGTGAAGCCGCCGTCGACGGCGTAGACGGCTCCGCTCACGAACGCCGACTCCGGGCCGGCGAGCCACGAGACGAGCGAGGCCACCTCGTCGGGCGTGCCGAGACG
>JAVHVL010000035.1:0-11304 GCA_032160565.1 Pseudonocardiales bacterium
AACAAGATCGATCTGCCGGCCGCCCAGCCGGACGTCTACGCCGCGGAGCTGGCGCACATCATCGGCTGCGACCCCGACGACGTGCTGCGGGTGAGCGCCAAGACCGGGCAGGGCGTGGACGAGCTGCTCGACCTCATCTGCCGGGTGGTTCCGGCGCCGGTCGGCGAGGCGGACGCCCCACCGCGCGCGATGATCTTCGATTCCGTCTATGACATCTACCGCGGCGTCATCACCTACATCCGGGTCATCGACGGTCAGTTCACGCCGCGCCAGCGGATCAAGATGATGTCCACCGGCGCCACCCACGAGCTGCTCGAGATCGGCGTCATCTCGCCGGAGCCGAAGCCGACCGAAGGGCTCAGCGTCGGCGAGGTCGGCTACCTGATCACCGGGGTGAAGGACGTCCGCCAGTCGCGCGTGGGCGACACCGTCACCGATGCCGCCAAACCGGCGACCGAGTCGCTCGGCGGCTACCGCGACCCCAAGCCGATGGTCTACTCGGGGCTCTACCCGATCGACGGCTCGGATTACCCCCTGCTGCGCGACGCGCTCGACCGGCTGCGGCTCAACGACGCCGCCCTGGTCTACGAGCCCGAGTCGAGCGCGGCGCTCGGCTTCGGCTTCCGCTGCGGCTTTCTCGGGCTGCTGCATCTGGAGATCACGCGCGACCGGCTTGAGCGCGAGTTCAACCTCGAGCTGATCAGCACTGCGCCGAACGTCGTCTACCGCGTCGTGCTCGAGGACGGCACGGAGCACGTCGTCACGAACCCGTCGGACTGGCCCACCGGGCAGAAGATCGCCGCGACGTACGAGCCGGTGGTGAAGGCGATGATCATCGCGCCGAGCGAGTACATCGGCGCGATCATGGAGCTGTGCCAGCAGCGGCGCGGTGCCCTGGCCGGCATGGACTACCTGTCCGAGACGCGGGTCGAGCTGCGCTACACGCTGCCCCTCGGCGAGATCATCTTCGACTTCTTCGACCAGCTGAAATCGCGCACCCGCGGCTACGCCAGCCTGGACTACGAGCTGGCCGCCGAGCAGGCCTCGGACCTGGTCAAGGTCGACATCCTGCTGCAGGGAGAGGCCGTCGACGCGTTCTCGGCGATCGTCCACAAGGACAAGGCCTACGGCTACGGCACGGCGATGACGGCGAAGCTGCGCTCGCTCATCCCGCGCCAGCAGTTCGAGGTGCCGATCCAGGCCGCGATCGGCGCGCGGGTGATCGCCCGCGAGAACATCCGCGCCATCCGCAAGGACGTGCTCGCCAAGTGCTACGGCGGTGACATCACCCGCAAGCGCAAGCTGCTGGAGAAGCAGAAGGAGGGCAAGAAGCGGATGAAGATGGTCGGACGCGTGGAGGTCCCGCAGGAGGCGTTCATCGCTGCCCTGTCGACGGGTGATTCGGCCGAGCCGAAGAAGTGACCCCGCCGCGGCGGCACGCCTTCGCGTACTGGTGCCGGCGGCAGCTGCACCGCGACGGTGAGAGCCTTTGGTTGGTCGCCGCGGTGCTGCTCGGCTGGGCCGCATTGCTGGCGGCGCTCGGGGGGCTGGCCGCGCACCTGCTGGACACGTCCTGGCAGCCGCTGGTCGTCCTTGCCGCGCTGGCCTACCAGCTGATGTGGGCGGCGCCGGCCGCGCTGCTGCTTCTCGCGGTCGCCCGGCGGTGGCGAGCCGGCGCTGCGGCGTTGCTGGCCGTCGCCCTCGGCGCGGCCGTTCAGGCGCCGCTCTACCTCGGCCGCGAGGCGCCGAACGGCGCACCCCTGACCGTGCTGCAGGCGAACCTGCGCATCGGCTCGGCGGACTCCGCTGCCCTGGTGCGGCTGGTGGAGCGCCGCCACGTGGACGTGCTGGCAACGGAGGAGCTGACGCCCCAGGAGCGGGACCGCCTCCTCGCGGCCGGGCTGACCCGCCTGCTCCCGTACCGCTTCGACGCGGCGCGCCCCGGTGACGCCAGCGGGCTGGCGATCTGGAGCAGCTATCCGCTGAGCAAGAAGGTCAGCCACGACGGCTTCCAGAACGGCGTGCTCTCGGCGCAGGTGAGCGTCCACGGCCGCTCGATCTCGCTGTTCGCCGTCCACCTGCAGCCGCCCTACCCCTTCCCGCCGGGCGAGTGGATCACCGAGCTGGACCGGCTGTCGGGCTTGCTGGCCGCCGCCAAGCGCGATACCGGATCCGTCGTCGTGGCCGGCGACTTCAACGCCACGACCGACCATGCGCAGTTCCGCTCGCTGCTGCGCGACGGCTACGGCGACGCGGCGCGCGAGATCGGGGCCGGGTACCTGCCGACCTACCCGGCCGACCGGTGGTTCCCGCCGGTGCTGGCCATAGATCACGTCCTGACCTCCGGCCTGGCTCCGACCGATGTCTCGACGGTGGCGCTGACCGGCTCGGACCACCGCGGCCTGCTGGTCCGGCTCTCGGTCTGAACCCGGGGCACTCCGGCCGCTGGGCGCCGGTAGGGCGCAACCTCAGCCGAGGGGCACGAGCCCGACGTCCCCGCGTCCGCCGACGAGGATCGTGGCCAGCGCGCCCACGACGCCGTCGATCGGCTGGTACTTCCGGCGTACCTCCGCCTGCACCTCCCGCAGCCGCGGCTTCGGTACCCGCGTCGCCAGCGTGCAGTGCGGCACCCATTGCGCCGGGTCGCTGCGCTCACCGAACGCGGCCGCCCAGCCCGCTTCGGCGAGCGCCGCGGCCGTGTCGCGCTGCAGCTGCGCCAGCGGTTCCAGCTGTGGCGAGCCGCCAGGCCCCAGCCACACCACACCGGCGCGCCCGAAGCGCCCCACCTCCGCCAGCCGTACCGGGATCGAGGCGTGAGCGGCGGCCACCGCGGCGGCGACGGCGAGCACCCGCGGTAGCTCATCGCGGGTGACGCGCGCGGCGGCGAGACTGAAGTGCGGACGGTGCGGCGGCAGCGCCGGGAGCGTGACGCCGGCCTCCCGCACCAGCTCCCGGACCGCATAGATCGCCGCGTCGGTGTCGGCGTCGAACGCCGCGCAGACGACCGCCGTCACCTGCGCCACGGTCGCTCAGACCTCGAGCACGATCTTGCCGACGAGCTCGCCGGAGGCGATCGCGGCCAGCCCCTCGGCCGCCGCCTCGAGCGGGATCACCCGGTCGATGCGCGGCCGCAGCCCCGTCACGCGCAGGAACTCGATCAGGTCGGCGAGCTCGGCCTTGGTGCCCATCGTCGAGCCGACCACCTGCAGCTGCAGGAAGAACACGCGGGCCAGGTCGGCGGGCGGGTTCGGGCCCGACGTGGCGCCCGAGACGACGACCCGCCCGCCCGGCTTGAGGGCCTTCAGCGAGTGCGACCAGGTGGCCTCACCGACCGTCTCCATCACCGCGTCGACCCGCTCGGGCAGCCGCGCGCCGGACGCGAAGGCCCGGTGGGCGCCCAGCTCGAGCGCCGTCTGCTGCTTCGCCTCCGAACGTGCGGTGGCGAACACGCGAAAGCCGGCGGCGCGCGCCATCGCGATGCAGGCCGTCGCAACGCCCCCCGTGGCGCCCTGCACCAGGACGGTCTGCCCCGGCCGCAGCTCGGAGTGGACGAAGAGCATGCGGTAGGCAGTCAGCCACGCCGTCGACAGGCAGGCCGCTTCGGCGAAGGACAGCTCGGCCGGCTTGGGGACCACGTTGTGCTTCGGCACGATCACGTACTCCGCCAGTGAGCCCTGGTGCCGCTCGGACAGCAGCGAGCGCTTCGGGTCGAGCGTCTCGTCGCCGCTCCAACCCTCGGCATTGATGACCGCGTGCACGACCACCTCCTCGCCGGTGGCCTCGTCGATGCCCGCCGCGTCGCAGCCGAGGATCATCGGCAGCTGGTCGGCATTGATGCCCACGCCGCGCAGCGTCCACAGGTCGTGGTGGTTGAGGCTGCCGGCCCGCACCGCGACCCGGGTCCAGCCGTCCGGCGCCACCGGCTCGGGGCGCTCGCCCACCACCAGGCCGGTGAGGGGGTCGTCGGGGTCGATGGACTTCGCGTAGACGGCGCGCATGGGATGTGACCCTAGGCGGTGAGCTCCTTCGGGGCGGCGGCGAGGGCGGCCTGGATCGCGCCCACGAGCTCGCGTGCCGAGGCCGCGGTCAGCTCCACTGCGACCCGGGCCGCGGGGCCGGCCCCCGGCGTGGCGAAGTCGATGTTCAGGGTGTGCTCGGCCATCGCGTGCACCGGATGGTCGAAGTACACCGTCGCGCCGGTGGCGGGGAACCAGCTGCCGCTCGGCCCCTTCGCGCTGCCGCTGATCTCAGTGTGGACGGTGACGTAGGTGCACATAAGTCAGCTCCCCAGGTGCTCGGCGTAGAAGGCGGCGATCTTGGCCCAGCCGTCGTTGGCGGCCGCGACGCGGTAGGACGGCCGGTCCGTTGCGAAGAACGCGTGCCCGGCGTCGTCGTAGCTGTGCAGCTCGAACTGCTTGCGGTTGTCGGTGAGGATCTTCTCGAGCTCGGCGACGTGCTCCGGCGACGGGTACTTGTCCTCCTTGCCGAACAGCCCGAGCAGCGGGCAGCGCAGCGCCGGCAGCTGATCGACGAGGTTCGTGACCTGCAGCGGGAAATCCGGGCCGGGCGTTCCGGTGACGAAGGCGCCGTAGCAGTCGACGGCCGCGTCGAGGTCGAGGTTGCAGGCGGCCAGCACGGACTGCCGCCCGCCGGAGCAGTACCCGATCACGCCGACCTTGCCGTTGGACGTCGCCAGCGCGCGAAGGTACGCGGCCGCCCCGCCGACGTCTCCGACCAGCTGCTCGTCCGCCACGCCGCCCTGGGCACGGGCCACAGCGGCCGCGTCGTCCGGCGCCGCGCCGGGCGCCTCCCGCCAATACAGGTTCGGGCAGAGGGCGTCGTAGCCCAGCTCCGCGAAGCGGCGGGTGATCTCCTTCGTCGCCCGGTCGTAGCCGGGCAGGTGATGGATCACCACGACCCCGCCGCGCGGGCCACCGCCCTCGGGCGTGGCGAGGTAACCCTCGATCTCGTCGCCGCCGGCGCCGGCAAACCGAACTGTCCGTGTCGTCATCGCATCGCTCATGTCATCGATCGAAGCATGCCCGGCCGTGCGGACGTCATAGAGTCAGCTGCCGTGCCCCGCCGCCGCATCCGCCGCCCGCTGCTCGCGCTGGTGGCGCTGCTGATCGCCCTGGCCCTGGGGTACGGCATCAGGGCGCTGCAGAGGAGCCAATCCGCGCCGCTGCCCGCACCGCGGGTGAGCTGTGCCGCCGCGCCCTGCCCGAGCCCCGCGCTGGACACCGGGGGCATCGGGGGCACCGGGATATGACGCCGCGCGGGGGGCGGCTGTTGGGGCACCGCGACTTCCTGCTGCTGTGGGGTGGGCAGTCCGCGAGCGACGTGGGCACCGCGGTGAGCACCGTCGTGCTGCCCCTGATCGCCGTGGTCTACCTCCACGCCACGCCGTTCGAGGTAGGAGCGCTCGCCGCCGCGCAGTGGCTGCCCTGGCTGCTGATCGGCCTGCCCGCCGGTGTGTGGGTCGACCGGTCGAGGCGCCGGCCGCTGCTCATCGGCTGCGACGTCGTTCGAGGGCTGCTCATCGCGAGCGTGCCGGTGGCCGCCGCGTTCGGCGTACTCGGGATCGGGCAGCTGTTCGCGGTCGCGTTCCTGACGGGTATCGCCACGGTGATCTTCCAGGTGGCCTACCTCGCGTACCTGCCCACGCTGGTGGAGCGGGCCGATCTCGCCGAGGGCAACGCCAAACTTCAGGGCAGCGGTGCGGTGGCGCAGGTCGTCGGGCCAGGCCTCGGCGGCCTGCTGGTCCAGGCGTTCCGGGCTCCGTTCGCCCTGATCGCGGACGCGGTGAGCTACGCGGTGTCGCTGGCCGCCCTGCTCGCCATCCGCGCCCGCGAGCCGGCGCCGGAGCCCATCCGGCCGGCCGGGCTGCGCCGGGACATCGCCGAGGGCGCGCGTTACGTCCGGCGCGATCCGCTCTTGCGAGTGATGACGATCGCCCCCGCGCTCACGAACTTCTTCTTCACCGGCTTCGAGGCAATCGTCGTGCTCTTCCTCGTGCGCTCGGTGCACCTCCAGCCGTCCGGCGTTGGTCTGCTCGTTGGCGTGGTCAGCCTCGGGTCGGTCGTCGGCGCGGCCCTGGCCCGGCCGGTGGGGCGCTGGATCGGGACGTCGCGGGCGCTGTGGCTGGTCAGCCTGTGTACCGCCCCGTTCGGGTTGCTGATCCCGCTGACGACGCGAGGCGCCGGCCTGGCGTACTTCGTCGCCGGGAACGCGACGTTGTTCGCCGGAATCCTCGTCTACAACGTGACCATCAGCAGCTTCCGGCAGGCCTACTGCCCCCCGGTCATCCTCGGGCGCGTCGTCGCCACCATGCGCTTCGTGCTTTTCGGGACGATCCCGCTGGGCGCGCTCGCCGGCGGCGCGCTGGCTTCGGCATTCGGCAGCCGCACCGCGATGTGGCTGCTGCTGGCTGGCAACGTGCTGCCGGCGGTGGTGCTTGCCGCGTCGCCGCTGCGGCATATCAGGGATCTGCCGGATCTGCCGGATCGGCCATCGGATCACCCGTCCGGCGTGCTGTTGGCCGAAACTCCGGACCGCATGACGCACACTTGATGTCGTGCCCTCCGCTCTGCCGCACGGCGACCCAGCGCCCCCCGACGGCCGGCTGCCCCGCGCGAACCTCGACGCGGCGCGCGGCGTCCCGTTCGGCGTCTACGTGCACATCCCGTTCTGCCAGACCCGTTGCGGCTACTGCGACTTCAACACCTACACCGCGGCCGAGTTGGGCTCCGGAGTCAGCCGTGGCACCTACGCCGACACCGTGCTGCACGAGATCCGGCTGGCCGGCGACGTACTCAGCGACGGGGACACGTTCGGCGACCGCATCCCGCCCGCCTCGTCGATCTTCTTCGGCGGGGGCACGCCCACCCTGCTGCCCGCGGAGCACCTGGGGCTGATCATCCGCGAGATCCGCGAGCAGTTCGGGCTGGCCCGGGACGTGGAGATCAGCACCGAGGCGAACCCCGAAACCGTCACACCCGCCTACTTCGCGAAGCTGCGCGACGCGGGTTTCACGCGCGTGTCGATCGGCATGCAGTCGGCCGTACCGCACGTGCTCGAGGTGCTCGACCGCAAGCACCGTCCGGGTCGCCCCGAACAAGCGGTGGCCGAGGCGCGGGCGGCCGGCTTCGAGCACGTCAACCTGGACCTGATCTACGGCGCGCCGTACGAGACGGACGCCGACTGGCGGGCCTCGCTGGATGCGGCCGTCTCCGCCGGCCCCGACCACATCAGCGCGTACGCGCTCGTGGTGGAGGAGGGGACGGCGCTCGCCCGGCAGGTGGCCCAGGGTGTCGTGCCGGCGCCGGACGATGACGTCCTTGCCGACCGGTACGTGATCGCCGACGAGGCGCTGATGGCCGCGGGGTACAGCTGGTACGAGGTGTCCAACTGGGCGCGGGACGACGCGGCCCGGTGCCGGCACAACGAGCTCTACTGGACCGACTCCAGCTGGTGGGGGGCTGGGCCCGGTGCGCACAGCCACATCGGCGGGGTCCGATGGTGGAACGTGAAGCACCCCGCGCGCTACGCGGCGATCCTCGAGTCCGGCCGCAGCCCGGGCGCCGGCCGCGAGACGCTCGACGAGCGGGCGCGGTTCACCGAGCGGGTGATGCTCGGAGTGCGGATGCGTGAGGGGCTGGTCGTCGACGACCTGCCCCCGGCCTCCCAGCAGATGGTGCCGCAGCTCGCGAGCTGGGGGCTCGTCGACCGGGTGGCCGCCGGGATGGGGCGGGTGGTGCTGACCCAGCGCGGACGGCTGCTCGCCGACGCCGTGGTGCGCGAGCTACTCGTCTGACTGCTTGCCCTTCGGGCGCGGCTTTGCCGGCTTGCCCTCCGGGAGGTGTGCCGTTTTCTTCCCTTCCGGGCTCGATGCCTCCCGCTTGCCCTCCGGGCCCGATGCCTCCCGCTTGCCCTCCGGGCGCAGTGCGTCGAGGTCGAGCACTCGCACGTGCAGCGTGTTCCTGCTCTGCAGGGCTGCCCGCAGGGCGCGGTGCAGGCCGTCCTCGAGGTAGATCTCCCCGCGCCACTGCACGGCGTGCGGGAACAGGTCGCCGTAGAACGTCGAGTCGTCGTCCAGCAGCTGGTCGAGGGCCAGCTCTCGCCTGGTGGTCGTCAGCTCGCTGAGGCGCACGGTGCGCGGCGGGACGGTGGACCAGTCGCGCGCGGAGAAGCCGTGATCCGGGTAGGGACGCCCGTCCCGTACCGCCTTGAAGATCACGAATGGCTCCCTACCACTATGCCGTGCAGTATGCCGTGCACCTGGATTTGCGCCGACCCTAACGCCTCGCGGCGCGGGCACCGATCCGGCGGCGCGGCCGCTACCGCGGCCTAAGGTGGTAGTCAAGGAAGACGACGAACCTGTGCGACGGATCGGAGGTGGCACGTTGAGCGTAGAAGACCGCAAGCTCGAGGTGCTGCGCGCGATCGTCGAGGACTTCATCTCGACCAATGAGCCGGTGGGCAGCAAGGCACTGGCGGACCGGCACAACCTTGGCGTCTCGCCCGCCACGATCCGCAACGACATGGCGGCGCTCGAGGAGGAGGGGCTGATCGCCCAGCCGCACACCAGCGCGGGGCGGGTGCCGACCGACTCCGGCTACCGCCTGTTCGTCGACCGCCTGACCGAGCTCAAACCGCTGTCCGGCGCCGAGAAGCGCGCCATCCAGACGTTCCTCGACGGTGCGGTGGACCTCGACGGCGTCCTGCACCGGGCAGTCCGGACGCTGGCGCAGCTCACCCGCAACGTGGCCGTGGTGCAGTACCCGTCGCTGTCGCGCAGCCGGGTGCGCCACCTGGAGCTGCTCAGCCTGACCTCGTCACGGCTGATGTTCGTGCTGATCACCGACACCGGCCGGGTGGAGCAGCGCGTCGTCGAGCTGCCGGGCGCGGTGTCCGACGAGGCGGTCGCCGACCTCCGGGTGACCCTCAATGCCCAGCTGCGTGACCGGCTGCTGTCCGAGGCGCCGGAGATCGTCACGAGCCTGCCGCCGCTGGTGGCGCCGGAGCTGCGCGGGTTGCTCGCCACCCTCACGTCGGTGCTGCTCGAGAGCCTCGTCGAGCAGCACAGCGACCGGATCGTGCTCGGCGGCACCGCAAACCTCACCGAGCACTCGCTCGACTTCCCGGCGATCCGCCCCGTGCTGGAAGCGCTGGAGGAGCAGGTCGTCCTGCTGCGGCTGCTGGACCAGTCGGTCTCGACAAGCCAGATCGTCGTCCGGATCGGCAACGAGAACCAGCACGAGGGGCTGCTGTCCACATCCGTCGTCACCACCGGCTACGGCTCCGGCGCGCCTGCCCTCGGCGCGGTCGGGGTGCTCGGGCCCCGGCGCATGGACTACGCCCACACGATGGCGCGAGTGGCCGCCGTCGCGCGCTACGTCGGCGAGCTGCTCGCGGTCCGCTGACGCTCGCGGGTTCCGTAAACTGGATTCAGCACTCGTGATCGTCGAGTGCCAATGGCGTCTGGAAGATCGGGACGGTTCGTGGCTGAGACCCCGCGTGACTACTACGGCCTGCTCGGCGTGGGGCGCGATGCGACCCCCGAAGAGCTCAAGCGCGCCTACCGGAAGCTGGCCCGCGAACTGCACCCGGACGTCAACCCGGACACGGCCGCCCAGGACCGCTTCAAGGCCGTGACCACCGCCTACGAGGTGCTGTCGGACCCGGAGAAGCGGCGCATCGTGGACCTCGGCGGCGACCCGCTGGCGCAGGGCGCCGGCACCGCGGGCAACCCGTTCTCCGGATTCGGTGGGTTCGGCGACGTCTTCGAGGCATTCTTCGGCGGCAGCGGCACCATGGGTGGCGGCCGCGGTCGCCGCAGCCGGGTCCGCCAGGGCGCGGACGCGTTGCTGCCGCTGTCGCTCACGCTCGAGGAGGCCGCGTTCGGGGTGCGGCGCGAGCTCACCGTCGAGACGGCCGTCGTGTGCGACACCTGCCACGGCAACGGCTGCGCGCCCGGGACGTCGCCGCGCACCTGCCAGACGTGCGGTGGCCTGGGTGAGATCCAGTCGGTCCAGCGCTCCTTCCTGGGGCAGGTCATGACCAGCCGGCCGTGCTCGGCGTGCGCCGGGACGGGCGAGCAGATCCCGTCGCCGTGCCCCACCTGCGGGACCGAGGGGCGGGTGCGCGCGCGCCGCACGATCACCGTCGACGTCCCCGCGGGCATCGAGGAAGGCATGCGCATCCGGCTGTCCGGACAGGGCGAGGTCGGCCCCGGCGGCGGCCCGGCCGGAGACCTGTACGTCGAGGTGTCCGAGGTGCCGCACGAGACGTTCGCCCGCGACGGCGCGGACCTGCACTGCACGATCGCGGTCCCGGTCACCGCGGCCGCGCTCGGCACCGACCTCGTCCTCGCCACGCTGGACGGCGACGAGAAGCTGGACATCCGGGCCGGCACGCAGGGCGGCACGGTCCTGACGATGCGCGGCAAGGGGGTGCCGCGGCTGCGCAGCTCGGCGCGCGGGGACCTGTACGTGCATGTCGAGGTGCAGACGCCGACGAAGCTGGACGAGGCGCAGGAGCGGCTGCTGCGCGAGTTCGCCGCGCTGCGCAACGAGGACGTCTCGGTGAACACGAAGAACCCCGGTCTCTTCGGCAAGGTGCGCGACGCCTTCGGCCGATGACGCCCCCGCTGTTCTTTGTCGACACCCTGCCTGCCGGCGAGACGTTGGTGCTGGACGGCGAGGAGGGGCGGCACGCCGCGCGGGTCAAGCGCCTGGGCCAGGGGGAGGCCGTGCTCGTCGGTGACGGGCTCGGCGGATTGCTGGACTGCGTGGTCGAGCAGGTGCTCGGCGACGGGCTGGTGCTGCGGGTGCTCGCCCGCCACGAGCTGCCGGAGCCCAAGCCGCGGCTCGCCGCGGTGCAGGCCGTGCCGAAGGGCGACCGCGCGGAGCTCGCCGTGGAGCTGCTCACCGAGCTCGGCGTGGACGAGATCATCCCGTGGGCCGCGTCGCGGTCGGTGCCGCAGTGGCGTGACGAGCGAGCCGCCAAGGCGGTCGCCAAGTGGCGCCGGACCGCGCGGGAGGCCGCCAAGCAGAGCCGCCGGCCACGTCTGCCGATGGTCACGGACCTGGCATCGACGCAGGATGTGACGCGGCGGATCTCCCGCGCGGAGTCCTTCGTGCTGCACGAGGACGCGATTGCCGCGCTGGCCACCGCCGAGCTGCCGGATGCGGCGGAAATCCTCGTCGTCATCGGCCCGGAGGGGGGCGTCACCGAGGACGAACTGCTGCAGTTCGCCGCGGCCGGCGCCCGGGCGGTCCGGCTCGGCGAGCCGGTGCTGCGCAC
>JAVHVL010000067.1:0-2533 GCA_032160565.1 Pseudonocardiales bacterium
AGCGCGAGGCCGAGCAGCAACGACGCGAGCACGCGCCTCATCGCACGGCCACGTGCTCGACCTGGGCATCGCCGAGCAGCACGGTGACCTTGCTGCCGCGATGCACCCAGTTTCCCGGGTTGTTGAAGATCAGGTAATAGGTGACGCCCGCCTTGAACGGGTCGGTGTGCGAGTGGCTCATGAGCAGGTCGTGGACCACGAGCCCGCTGTTCTCATCGATGACGGCGGGTGGCGTGCTCGGATCGTGCAGCTCGTTGGCCAGCTCCGGGTCGATCACCTGATAGCGCAGATCCACCAGTCCACCGCCGCCGGTGACTGCAACCTCCGTGATCTTCACGCCGCTGCGATCCACGAGCTGATCGGCGCTCGCCGCCGGACGCTGCCACGCGGCTTCGACTGCCGTCCCGGTGTTTCGCTCGTGCGTCACCTTGCCCGGCAACCACAGGATGAGCGCGGCCGCCGTTGCCGCCGCGACGATGCCGCAGAGCAGGCCGGCGAGGCGTGCCCGCGACCTCCAGCGCCGCGGTGCCGGTGACGATGCCTGTGGCGTGGGTTCGAGAGTTGTCTGGCCGCTCATCTGGAACGCCTCGTCACGGATGGATGAAGGTCAACATGCCGCCGCCGGTTGCCGGGGTCGGCGCGGGCGCGGACTGGGTGCCGTTGGTCAGATGCAGTTGCCGGTTGTACAGCGCGTAGCCGTTCGCGCTCGGCGCGGTGCCGGCCGGGACGACCGCTATCGCATCCTCGGTCGCACCGGCAGGAATCGTCTCGGCGTTCGCATCGAACGGGTTGTTCAGCAGGTGCGCGCTTCGCGCGACGACTCGCTCATGCATGCCGAGCAGCGTCATCGTCGTGTTGTCGTAGCCGGCGTTGAGGTAGCGCAGCAAGACCCGTTGCCCCGGCGTGGCGGTGATGCCCGGCGCGGTGTCCGGATAGGCCTTGCCATTGATCAACCAGTACGTCGCGTGATATCCGTACATGTCGAACGTGTCGGGCGAGGCGTTGAAGTTCGGGTCGACCGCGCTGAGCACCAGCACCGCCTCGACGTTGTACGCCGACGCTGCGGTGTCGTACGCCTGGTTCGCCGTCGCGGATCGCACGATCAACGCACCTGACAGCCCCATCGCTTCCTGACGCCCGGCGTCTCCGCCGCTCTGGTAGAGATACGTGCCGGGCGCGCTCGCGGTGAACGTCCGCGTCACCGTTGCACCGACGGCGGCGTCCGTGGGACCGGCCGCGAAGTCCACCCCGGGGAGTTCGAACGACAGGGTGTGCCCGGCCGGTAGTGCGTTCGTGACATTGACCGTCACCGCGTCGCCCTCGTTCACGACCACCTGCGGGCCGGGCAGGCTCGCCGTCGCCGTGGTGCAGTCGCCCGGCGTCGCCGGTATGCCGAAACCCCAGATCGGCACCGTGTCCGCCCCGGTCAGCGTCGCCGTCCCAGCTAATGCGCACAGGTTGACCGATACCGGTGCCGCCGAGGCGGCCGGGCTCGCCGCGGCGCGCCCGACCGCGGCGAGCCCGAGCACGAGCAACGTCCTGATCGTCTTGATCGCAGGTAGACGCATCGCCGGTCTCTCCTTACCCTCGCCGCTGCTCATGGCGCGTCGTAGGTGAGTGCCATGAGGTTGCCCCACGTCGAGAACGCGGCTGGGGCGGTGGGTGTGTAGCGCTGCGTGTGGACGAGAACCCGTACCTGGCCCTTGTACGACCCGGTGCCGACGTAGTTGCTCGCGGCGCCCGGGAGCGTCCAGGTCGAGCTCACCTCGCTCGAGCCGACCGACTGTGGCTGAGCCGGCGGCGCAGGCAGTGTCACCCAACCGGTGGACGTCGACGTCGAGCAGCCCGCGGCGCCCGTGATCGTCCAGTCGCAGATCTTGACCGTCTGCTGCGGAAGGTTGGTGGTGAGTGCCGTACAGCTCGTACCGGTGGTGCCGGTGCAGTTCTTGCCCTTGTACGTCACCTTCAGGTTCTGCGCGCCGGGTGCGACGCCGCCGAAGCCGGCATACCAGTCGTTCGCCAGTGCCGTGACGGTCACGTTCGTCGCGTGGCTCGCCGCGGACGTGCCGAGCAGGCCGCGCTGAACCGTCCACGTCAATCCACCGGTACCCGTCTGCGCGGTGACGCGCAGTACCTCGCTGTCGATCCGGACGTAGTACGGCACAGGCGGGAAGCCGGCGTTCGACGCGGCCGGCAGGCTCGTCGTCGTGGCGGTGAACGTCGTCGTCCCGGTGCGGGTCGTCGTCTTCGGATTCACCTGGTAGTACGCACTGTCATCCACTCCGAGGGCCGCGCTCGTGCCACCCTTGAGCGTCCCGCCCACGATGGTCGTCGAGGTCGGTGATGCGAAGCAGCCGCCTGGCGGGTCGACGCGCAGCAGCGTGCCCATGCCGCCGAAGCCCTGGTCGAAGTTGGTGAACTCGTTCAGTGCGTGGCTGTGCCAGGGGAAGTACCACTCGCCGCAGATGTTCTGCGAGGTGGTCCCGGTCGGCAGGGTGCCCTTGTAACCCAAGTAGGGGCTACCGCTGTACCA
>JAVHVL010000077.1:0-7713 GCA_032160565.1 Pseudonocardiales bacterium
CGCCTTCTGGATCGGGTGGCCGGAGCGGATCAGGTCCTCGTCGTAGTTCAGCAGTTCGATGGTCACGTCCTCATAGACGTGCGCCCGGCAGAGCAGCGTGAAACCCTCCTCCTTCTCGAAGTCGGGCAAGGCGAAGGTCGAATACCTGTCCAACTCGATGTCCTCGCCGTCGAGAACGAACGATTTGCACGCCGCGCATTGGCCTTCCTTGCAGCCGTGCATGAGCATGATTCCCTGCTCGAAGGCGGCGCGCAGGACAGTCTGCGCTTCGTCCACCTCGATCTCGATGCCCACGGGCTCGAATCGCACGACGTGCTTGCTGTCCATAACGCCCTTCCGCGTTGCGTGACGGACGGACTGAAAAGGAAAGGGGCCCGACCGGCGTCGTCGGGCCCCCTCTCCCGGCCCCCGCGTCTGATGCCCTCAGGCGTTCGCAGGCGCCGGCCGGCCGGCCGGACCCTGACGGATGTAGTCCGCGTGGAATGCCTTCTGCTCATCGGGAGTCATCTCGTTGAGCAGGACGTTCGGGCTCAGCAGCGGCGGGCAACGCCGCAGGTGATCCAGCGTCCACATCTTTCTGGGGTCCAAGTCGAGGTGAGGCTGCGCAACCAGCGTCTTGCCGTCGTCGCGGACGTAGCCCATGTCGGAGACCACGTCGGCCCAGTTCCATCCGTGGTACAGTGTCTCCCACTCGCGCTTGCCGATCAGCTGGCCCATGTTCGGCGTCTCCCGGCTCTGGTAGGCCGGGCGGAAGGCGACCGTGTCGGTCCACCGGCAGGCCTCATGGCAGTACGTGCGCATCTGGCCGTCGACCTCAGCCATGACCATGTCCTCTCGCACCAGGCACGGCACCATGCACGTCCAGCAGCGGCTGGGGTACACGTAGTCGACGTTCTCCAAGGCGATCGGGTTGTGGCCGTTTGCGGTTGACAGTCGCGCGTAGTTCTCCCACCAGGCACCGTACTTGTCATACCAGCCTGGGTATTTGTACTCGAACCACTCGAAGTCCTTGTCGGTCATCGGATCGATGCGCCAGTAGTTGGCCAACCATCCGGTAGCGAAGAACTGCGCGACCTCGTGGACGTAGCCCTTGTTCCAGATCTGGTTCCATGCCTCCTCGATGAGATCGTGCGGGATCACCAGGCCGTACTTTTCCAACGGCACGAGGTAGCTGCGGTAGTAGTCGTCATAGATCCAGCGTCGCCACATCTCTGCGTAGCTCTCCCGGTCCTTGCGGCGGTCCTTCGTCCCGTACTCGATGAAGGTGCCGATCGCCGCGTCGACGACCCGGTGGTTGTTCCACCATGCGTAGCGCAGGTCACGCTGCAGCAATTGGTGGTTGCCTTCATCGGCGAGGGCCATGAGCAGGGTGGCGTAGCCGTTGCTGATGTGCCGAGACTCGTCGGACTGAACCGAGTGGAACACGGTGGGCAGGAGGTAGTCGCCGTTCGCAGCCGCCTCAGCGGGCATCGCGACGAACAGCGTGTTGGTGAACGCCGTCTCGGCCACGATCGTCAGGTAGATGCTCGCCGCGGTGATGGCATCGCCGGTAATGAAGCCCTCGGCGAACTGCCGCCCGATGGTGCCGCAATAGTCATTCTGGAAGTCCCGCAGGCTGCTGTTGAAGCCGGCGGGATCGATGTAGTTGTTCATGTACAGGCGCTTCAGGTTCTGCTGAATCGTGGAGTGCCTGACCTCGTCGATCATCTGGATGGCTTGCCCGTTGTGCAGCTCGGGGTTGGGCACGGTGTTGAACAGCAGCGGCATCGCCCGGGCGGCCGAGATCTCCGGCAACGGGATGATGCTGAGGAAGAGCTTCTGCCACTCCAGCCACCGCTCCTGAACCTGACGGAACATGTTGCCGCGGATCGCCCCGTCGGCGGCTCCGTATACGCGGTGGTCCTTCTCCTCCTGCATGGGGAAGTACGACCGCAGGACCTGCTTGAGTGGGTCCTTCTTCTGTGCCTTGTGGAAGGTGTAGTCGGTGCCGTACTGGGAGACTGGCGTGTGGTAAAGCGGCTCCCACGCCAGTTCTTGGATCTTCTCGTGGGCCTTTGCCACGCTCTGACGAGTCATTGCCACTCCTCGGATCGGCTTGTCCGCCACCTCCAATGAGACTCGCAGTCAGGCTTCGCCAGGGTCTCAGAAAGAAGCACGTGTTTCCTTACTCCGCCTTCACCTCGTCCTCCGCGCTCATCTCGTCCTCGAGTATTGCGGCGCGAATCTCTGCGAGGTGTGCCCGTACCTCGCGCACGATCTCCCGGTTACCTTCCGCTGCCGGTTCGATCCCCAGAGCCAGCAGCAGCGCCCGCGCGGGCGGACCCGGATCGCCGGTCTCGCCGAGCACCGGGTGCAGGCCGGCGTCGGCCAGATGTGTGAAGACAACGTTGACGACACTCCACGGGTTGTAGGTCTCGGCCTCTGTGCCGCCCACCGTGCTCATCGGCGACCTCCGACGTCCGCGTGTGGACCGGGGCTGCGCCACCCCACTCGGGCCAGCGTCCTGGTCCCGTACGCGACCGAATATAGATCGGCCTGGCGCGTCCTGGCGGACAGCGGTGTCTCAACATGAGACAGCTCGTGGAGGATGGACATCGCGTGCGCCTATCGTGGCGAGTGATTGACAGATCGCTCGCTCAATCGCCCTTCTAGCCAGCCCGGGTGCGTCGTAGGGTGGGAGATGCCGCGGCGATCGGGGATGATCATCATGGTTTCGCTCAGCGCCGGCGTCCTGCCTGAGAGGGCTGCCCCAGGCGAGGTTCGCCGGTTCGGTGGCGAGCGAGCAGAATCGAGTCGGCCCCACACCGCGGTTCTTGCATCCTGGCTGCGGTCGCGCGACCTCAAGCTCGACACGGACAAGACCGTGATGAAGTACGTCGGGGAGCCCGACCTGGACATCCCGCTCACCCGCAGCGCCGAGCAGGTGTTGCGCCGCCTCTGTCAGCAGTCGGACGGTCTGCCGGTCAGCATCGTCCTCACCGATCCGGCCGGATTGGTGCTCAGCCGGCTGACCTCGGACGCCGACTTCGAACGGGAGCTAGGGCAGGAGCGCTACGCCGACAACGTCGAGGACCTGGCCTGCGCCGGGGTTCCGATCCGCCATCCGATTTCGGGCCGGACGATCGGTGCCGTCGACCTAACCTGCTGGCGTAAGGACGCCGGGGCGTTGCTCCCTACCCTGGCCAGGACCGCCGCAGAGCAGATCCGGCAAGCGTTGCTGGCCGAGTCAGGTCTGGACGAGTTGGAGTTGTTCCAGGCTTATCGAGGGACTTGCCGCCGGATGCGAGGAATCGTGTTCGCACTGACCAGTGACGCGGTGATCCTGAACGACTACGCCCGGACCGTGCTCGACCCGGCTGACCAGGTGGCGTTGCTCGCCGAAGCGGCCGAGGCCCTCACAACCAGGCGCCGCGGGTCAACCGTCGTCGACCTGCCTACCGGTGTCGCAGCCCGGTTGTACTGCCGACTCGTGCGCAATGGCGGATCGATCGTCGGTGTGGTCGCGCACGTCAGGCTGACTGACGCCGAAAATCAGCAGACCAGCGGCCGGGAGGCTGCGCCGGCACCGCTGCCCGGACTGGTGGGATCGGCGCCGCTGTGGCTGCGCGCGTGCCATGAGGTCGAGGAGGTCGTCCAATCGGGCGAATGGCTCGCCATCTCGGGCGAGCCGGGCGTCGGGAAGATGGCACTGCTGCGCACGGTGCTGCTGCACGAACAGCCGGGCCGGCAGTTCGTGATCTTCGACGCAGCCGACGCAGCTAGCGATGGGCACTGGCTGAGTTCGGTCCGCCAACTGCTGACCGACACCCGGGACAGCGTCGTCGTCAGGCACGTCCAGGTACTCAACGGCCCCCGTCTGCGCGCATTGAGCTACGCGCTCCAGCACGCGAACAGCAGCGAACGTGATCCTCCGCGATGGGTCGCCGTGACACTGACGCACGCGCTCGACAACCCGTATGTCGCCCCCCTGTTGCGACT
This sequence comes from Pseudonocardiales bacterium, assembly GCA_032160565.1. Taxonomy (GTDB): domain Bacteria; phylum Actinomycetota; class Actinomycetes; order Mycobacteriales; family Jatrophihabitantaceae; genus RYN-117. The sequence continues at coordinate 3,979 of JAVHVL010000077.1, forward strand.
GTTCCCGAACACCGTCGAGGTACCGCCGTTACGGCTTCACCTCGAGGATCTGCAGGAACTGGTGTCCTCGTTCTTGGCCAGATTCGACCACGGCGGCCAGCTCACCTGTTCACGAGAGGCGATGCGGATATTGATGCGCGCGTCCTGGCCGGGCAACGTCGAGCAAGTCCACCAGATGCTCGGCCAGGTCGTCCAGCATCGGCGTGCCGGGGTGATTCAACCCAGCGACCTTCCGCCGGAGGCACTGACCATTAGTCGCCGGCTGCTGAGCCCGTTGGAGTCCCTGACGCGTGACGCCATCGTTACCAGCCTCGCGGACGCGCATGGCAACAAGGTCAAGGCGGCGCGCTCGCTGGGCATATCTCGAGCGACGATCTACCGCAAGATCCACGAATACGGAATCGTCCCGCCAACCCCGTGACAACAGGATCGTGCGCACGGACGGCCGATCCCGTTACTCAACCCCGGGTCTTGGCGGCACCCTGTGTCTTGACGACCGGAGGGCCTAACGGAATGCCCCCACCGCCGGTCGCCTGGGTAGCGATCCCGAAGTAGATGTACGCACCCACCGCGGCGAAGGCGAACGTCAACCAACCACCGGCCTTCAACAAGTTGCTCGACCCGTTGATCGTTCCCGCGAGCACGACAGCGAGGGCCGCATCGATCAATACGAACAGGACGGTGAACGCGAGGGGTAGGCGCAGTGTGCCGATCGTGAGCAGCCCCAGAATCACGAGCCAGGTGATCAAGAACAGTGCCTGGGTGTGCACCGCAGCCGCAGCCGAGATCGCGAACCAGTTGTGCGTCAGCCCGAGCACGAGCATTGCATAGCTCAGCCAGAATCCGGCGAAGATGCCGAAAATACTCGCGAGAGCCGTCTGGCCAACGGCCGCGCTCCAGATCGTAGTGATGACGAGGCCGATTCCGGTCGCGGCCGCGATGATCGGGATCGATGCGCCGACGGCGTCCGGCGGCACGTAGCCGATCAGGACGAGGGCGAGGGCGACCGAACCAGCTACGAAGACCGGTACCCCTACGGCCGCTGGGTTTCCAGCGAAGAACGGTGAGGACGGCGCCTCGGCGCCTTCGCTCGGCGCGGGGACCGGAGTGTCGGGCCGCGCGGGCTCTTGCACGATATCGGCGACAGTATCGGGGACAGTCGGGACTGACATGGCAACTCCTTTATTACTCGGAGCATTCACGCTCATTGCGGGCTACTCAACGGCCGGGCTGACCTGCAGGCACACCCCGGCGACGGCAACGACCACGCAGGCGAGCTCGATGTATCTTGCGGTGCGCTACCAGCGCGCCCAGCGCCGGCGCGCGCGCAACAACTCGACCTCCGCAAGGCTCCCCGCGCGTCGAAAGCCGGAGCCCGAACGAGAGCGGGGCTGCCAGCGCAGGGATCGCCAGGGCCGACCCGGGCAAACAATGCCACCTCCGTAGGTCATCGGTGACGTAGGTGACCTCCCGAGGTCGGGATGCCGATCGATTTCGGATTCGCGCTGGTCGGCCTCCCCGGCTCGGGTGGCTGCCCCCATGGTCACACCGGTACCGCCCACTTGAGCGACAGTGCCTCAATTTGAGATTTTGCTCCGGCACGCTCATCCATTCGTGAGGGCACGCGTCCGCGTTCGAGAGCCCGCGTCCCAGGGTCGCGGTTCGCCTCGCTGTCGCCGAGTCCCCGTGCGGAATGGGAGGGCTGCGGGTCCCGCCAAGACGCCGGCATGCACCATCCGGAGCATTCAGCTGGCAGGGCGCCGCGCACGGTGGATGCTGGAGTGCGGAGGAACGAGGCGGTGGGTTCGATGAGCCCGTGTAGCGCCGGCCGATCGGTCGTCGGGTGCCGGCTCGTGATCCCACGGGCGGATGTGGTCGTATGCCCGCCTGGTTAGCTTGGCTTGCTGCTGCCGCCGTGCTCGGCGTCGTCGAGATGACCACCCTCACCTTTGCCGCCGGGCTCATGGCGGCCGCCGCCGTCATAGCGGCCGTAGTCGCGGGTGTCGGCGGCGGTCTGCTCGCGCAGGCGATGGCCTTTGCTGCGACGTCGTTCGTGGCTCTCGCGGTCGTGTATCCGTTCGCGATCCGGCGACGGCTCGCGGATGGTTCGCACCCCAGCGGTGTCGCGGCGCTCACCAGCAGACCAGCCGTCGTGGTGAAGCAGGTCGACGCGTTCTCCGGCGCCGTCCGGATCGGCGGCGAAGTGTGGTCGGCACGGGCCTACGACGAGACCCAGGTCATCCCAGAAGGCACCCGGGTCGCCATTTTCGAAATCGAGGGTGCGACAGCTCTCGTCTACCCCAAGGAGTTGCCATGATCGCCTTCGTCATCATCGCGGTCACGGTCATCGTCGTGCTCGTGACGCTCGGGCGAACGATCCGGATCGTGCCGCAGGCGCGTGCATACGTCATCGAGCGGCTCGGTTCCTACGACCGGACCCTGTCCGGCGGGTTCAACACCCTGGTGCCTGTCGTGGACCGCGTACGCAGCCGGATCGACCTGCGCGAACAGGTGGTGTCGTTCGAACCGCAGCCGGTGATAACCGAGGACAACCTGGTGGTTCACATCGATACGGTCCTTTACTTCCAGGTGACCGATCCGCGGGCGGCGACATATGAGATCGCGAACTACATCCTGGCCATCGAGCAACTCACCGTGACCACTCTGCGCAACGTCATCGGCGGCATGGACCTCGAACGCACGCTGACCTCGCGCGAAGAAATCAACGAGAAGCTACGGGGTGTCTTGGACGAGGCCACCGGGAAATGGGGCATCCGCGTGAACCGGGTCGAGCTCAAGGCCATCGACCCGCCCAAGTCGATCATCGACGCGATGGAGAAACAACTGCGTGCCGAGCGGGACAAGCGGGCGGCGATCCTGACCGCGGAAGGCGTTCGCCAGTCGCAGATCCTCACCGCGGAAGGTGCCAAGCGCAGTGCGATCCTGACTGCGGAGGGGCAACGAGAGCCGCAGGTTCTCGTCGCCGAAGGCCAAGCGAAGGCAATCGACATCGTCTTCTCCGCGGTCCACGAGGGGCGCCCCGACCCCGAGCTGTTGGCCTACCAATATCTTCAGGTCCTGCCCAGGATCGCCAAAGGCAAGGGGAGCCAAGTCTGGATGATTCCCAGCGAGCTCACCAAAGCCTTGGAAGGCTTCGCATCCGCGTTTGGCGCCGCCGCGGCGACATCGCCGAACCCAGCACCCAAACCCACACGCCCTCGGTCACACCCAGACCGCCCACCCGTACTCGATCCTCGTGGCGGGGCTGATCATCGCGCTCGCCGGCTTGCCGGGCTTGGCGATGATTCGTGGCAGCGCCACCCGCGCCCGTCGGCCACGCCCTAGCGAGCCCGGCTGGCCGCGGAGAACGGATAGTCAACGGCGCGCTCTACGGGCTTCGAGGCCAGGTACGGATCGTCGAGGTCCCAGACGGGCACACGTGCTCAGTCGCCGGCATGCGGCTGGGTGTGCTTAGTGGTGTCAACGGCCGGCGCGGGCGTGGTGTCGACGTCCGGCGTGGTGTCAACGTCCGGCGTGGTGTCGACGTTCGGCGCCTCGATCGCGTCGTTCTCGGCAGCCGGAGCGACCGCGGCCTGCTCGGTGTTGAGCGAGGCGCGGATCTCCTCAAGACGGGCAGCACCCTGCATGTTGACGGTGGCGCGCTCGATCTCGATGATCCGTCCGGCGACGGAGTCCTTGGCCAGCTCGGTCTGGCCGACTGCGCCTCGCGGCGCT
>JAVHVL010000118.1:0-4280 GCA_032160565.1 Pseudonocardiales bacterium
CGCCCTCAGCAACGCGCTCGACGCTGTACGCCACGGACATCGCCCGGATGATCGCCGCCCCGATCTTCCTCGTGAACGGCGACGACCCGGAGGCGTGCGTACGCGTGGCCCGGCTCGCCGTGCAGTACCGGCGGGAGTTCAAGAAGGACGTCGTCATCGACATGGTCTGCTACCGCAGGCGGGGGCACAACGAGGCGGACAACCCGTCGTTCACCCAGCCGCTGATGTACGACATCATCGACGGCAAGCGCAGCGTCCGGAAGCTGTACACCGAGGCGCTGGTGGGTCGGGGCGACATCACGCTCGAGGACGCCGAGGTCGCGCTGAAGGACTTCCAGCAGCAGTTGGAGAAGGTCTTCGTCGAGACCCGCGACGCCTCCGGCCAGGCCCGGCCGGAGCCGGAGATCGAGCACGTCAGCCCCTCGCAGCAGGTGACTACGTCCGTCGGCGTCGAGGTGATCAAGCGGATCGCCGACGCCTACGCCAACCCGCCGGCCGGCTTCACGCTGCACCCCCGCCTCAAGCCGCAGATCGACCGGCGCGTGGCGATGGCCAGCGGCGGCAGCGTCGACTGGGCGACCGCCGAGCTCTACGCGTTCGGTTCGCTGGTGATGCAAGGGAGGGCCGTGCGGGTGGCCGGGCAGGACACCCGGCGCGGCACGTTCACCCAGCGCCACGCCACGCTCATCGACCGCAACAACGGCGCCGAGTACACGCCGCTGAAGAACCTCTCCGACGACCAGGCGCCGTTCTGGATCTACGACTCGCTGCTCAGCGAGTACGCCGCGATGGGTTTCGAGTACGGCTACTCCGTGGTCCGAGAGGATGCGCTGGTGTGCTGGGAGGCCCAGTTCGGTGACTTCGCCGACGGCGCGCAGACCATCGTCGACGAGTTCATCTCCGCCGGCGAGGCGAAGTGGGGGCAGCGCTCCGCGGTGACGCTGCTGCTGCCGCACGGCTACGAGGGGCAGGGGCCCGACCACTCCACCGGCCGCCCCGAGCGGTTCCTGCAGATGGCGGCGGAGAACAACATGACGGTGGCGATGTGCTCCACGCCGGCGAACTACTTCCACCTGCTGCGGCGCCAGGGGCTGTCCCCGGTACGCCGCCCGCTCATCGCGTTCACCCCGAAGTCGCTGCTGCGGCTGAAGGCGGCCGTGAGCGAGATCGAGGACTTCACCGAGGGTGCGTTCCAGCCCGTGATCCCCGACGGCGCGGCCGACCCGGCCGCGGTCCGCCGCGTCCGCCTGTGCAGCGGCAAGGTGTACTACGACCTCGCTGCCGCCCGTGTCGAGCAGAACCGCGCCGACGTCGCGATCGTGCGCGTCGAGCAGCTCTACCCGCTGCCCGCCGACCAGCTGCGCGCCGAGCTCGGCCGCTTCCCGGACGCGGAGCTGGTGTGGGTGCAGGAGGAGCCGGCGAACCAGGGCGCCTGGCCGTTCATCGCGCTCAACCTCCCCGAGCACCTCGACGGGCGGCCCCTCAAGCGGGCTTCGAGGCGCGCGTCGGCCTCCCCGGCCGTCGGGTCGCAGCGCGTGCACGAAGCGCAGCAGCGCGAGGTCGTCGCCACCGCATTCGCTTAGCGACCCGCGCCGGCGCCAACCGCTGTCACTGCATCGAGTGACGTGTCGCCGCGTCGAGTGACGGCGAAATACTCGTCTCCGATCAAGGAAATCCGTCACTCGGGAGGGAATCCGTCACTCGGGAGAGGTCGTGCATCAGTGAGCGAAGCACCTATCCGCTGGGGGATCCTCGGCGCCGGTGGGATCGCCGCAACCGTCGGCGCCGACATCGCCGCGTCCCCAGGCAGCGTGCTGACGGCGGTCGGTGCGCGCGACGGCGCCCGCGCGGCAGCGTTCGCGCAGCGGCACGGCGTTGAGCGCTCCTACGGCTCGTACGCTGAGCTGGTTGCCGACCCCGATGTCGACGTCGTCTACGTGGCGACCACCCATGCCCAGCACCGCGAGCACGCCCTGCTCGCCCTGGAGGCCGGCAAGCCGGTGCTCGTCGAGAAGGCATTCACGCTGAACGCCCGCGAGGCGCGCGAGGTCGTCGCGGCGGCGCGCGAGCGCCAGCTGTTCTGCATGGAGGCCATGTGGCTGCGGTTGAACCCGCTGGTGCGCGAGGCGCGGCGCATCGCGGCGGGTGGCCGCCTCGGCGAGATCGTCTCCGTCCGCGCTGACCTGTCCCGCCGCTTCGAGTACGCCCCCCAGCACCGGCTCTTCGATCTCGCCGTGGGCGGGGGCGCGCTGCTGGACCTCGGCGTCTACCCGGCGAACTTCGCCTGGCTGGTGCTAGGGCGCCCGGACACCGTCCAGGCCATCGGCTCGCTGGCACCGACCGGCTCCGACGCCACGGTCGCCCAGCAGTGGGGCTACGCCGGCGGGCAGGTCGCGCACGTCTTCTGCAGCGCCGTCAGCGGAAGCCCCTACGCGGGGCTGGTCACCGGCACCGCGGGCTGGCTACGGCTGGAGTCCCGCGTCCACCACCCGAACGCCCTGGTGCTGCACACGGCCGACGGCGAGGAGACGCTCACCGACCGCCAGTCGGGCAATGGCTACGGCCTGCAGGTCGCCGAGGTGGAGCGATGCCTGCGCGCCGGCGAGACGGAGAGCCCGCTGGTGCCCCTCGACGACACCGTGGGCATCCTGGAGATCCTGGACGAGGCACGCCGGCAGATCGGCGTCCGCTACCCGGCCGACGAGGGCTGAACGGTGTACTTCACCGATCGGGGCATCGAGGAGCTGGTCGAGCGGCGCGGCGAGGAAGACGTCCGGCTGGCCTGGCTGGGCGACCGGCTGCAGGCCTTCGTCGATGCCAACCCCGAATTCGAGGTCGCCATCGACCGCTTCGCCACCTGGCTGGCGCGAGCCGACGACGAGGACGACTGAGCTGAGCTGACCGCTGAGCTGACGGCTGACGAATGAGCTGACGGCTCACGAATGAGCTGACGGCTGACGAATGAGCTGGGGCTCAGTGCCGCTTGTTGCCCTGGACCAGGGAGATCGCCGCCAGGGCGGCAAGTGCGACGTACAGCAGCGCCGCGCCGGCGCCGGTTGCGGTGAACATGTGGCACCTCGATTCCCGTAGTTTTTTCCGAAACCCACGGTACGTGTTACTCGTCAGTACCGGTAATCAGCGCTCATGTGATGCCGGTCGCGTCGACGACGCGGAATTCGTCGTCCGTCCGCTCCGCGACGCCGGTTTCCATCGCGAACAGCGGCAGGAACACCTGGGCCAGCGGGCCGATCGCAAGCGCGAACAGCACGGTGCCCACCCCTACGGTGCCGCCCAGCAACCAGCCGACGACCAGCACGGTCAGCTCGAGGGAGGTGCGGGTCAGCCGGATCGACGCGCCGGTCCGCCGCGCCAGGCCGGTCATCAGCCCGTCGCGTGGGCCGGGGCCGAAGTTGGCGCCGATGTACATCCCGGTGGCCACTCCGCAGAGGGCGATGCCGCCCAGCATGTCCGTGATCCGCCACGGGAGCCACCGCACGTGCGGCAGCCACTGCAGCGACAGGTTCATCGACACGCCGATCAGCACCACATTGCTGAGCGTGCCGAGGCCGGGGAGCTGACGCAGTGGTATCCAGGCCAGCAAGACGACGGCGCCGACGATGATCACCAGCGTGCCGATCGCCAGCCCGGTGTGCCGGGACAGCCCCTGGTGGACCACGTCCCACGGGTACAGCCCGAGTCCGGAGCGGACCTGCAGGGCACCGGCGATGCCGTAGAGCAGCAGGCCAATATAGAGCTGGGCAAGGCGTCGCGCGAGTCTCGTCCAGGCCATGTTTGGCATCTTGCCGACAATTCTGGGGCCGCACGCCGTCCAATCCTCGACCAGTGGCCTACCATCCAGGCCAATTGAGTGCCATGATGACCCAATGGCACCTGTTTCCCGCCTCAGCGGTCGCGCGCTCGCCGCCCTCCTGCCCGACCTGCGGCTCCTCCCCGGCCCCGTCTACAGCGCCCTCGCCGATGCGGTCACCGCCCTCGTCCTGGACGGCCGGATCGCCACCGAGACCCGGCTCCCGTCCGAGCGCGAACTGGCGGCGGCGCTGCAGATCAGCCGCGCCACCGTCACCGCCGCCTATGACGCGCTACGCGGCGACGGCTTCCTGGCCAGCCGCACCGGTTCGGGCAGCTTCGTCACCGTGCCGATCGGATCCGTGCCCAGCCCCTCGCTGTCGCGGTGGACCGTGGCCGGCGTCGGGCCGGACCTCATCGACATGTCCTGCGCCGCCCTTCCGGCGCCACCCCGGATCCTCGAGGTGGCGGTC
>JAVHVL010000132.1:0-2934 GCA_032160565.1 Pseudonocardiales bacterium
CGATCGGCAGGCGGGGCAGCATGTGGATCGATTCGTAGGCCGACGCCATGCCGTACGTCACGTGCGGATCGAAGAAGGTCGCCCCCTCCGCGGCGATGATGATGTCCGCTTCGCCGAGCAGATAGAACGCGCCGCCGCACGCCATCCCGTTGACGCTGGCGATGATCGGCCGCCAGACATCGTTCGACTTGGGGCCGAGATAGTTCCCCGGATCGTCGAAGACGAACGGGTTGCGGTCCGCGGCCGGTGGTGCCGCGCCGGCCCCCATCGCTTCGGTCCGGTCGATGCCGGTGCAGAAGGCCTTGTCTCCCGCGCCCGTCACGATCACGACTCGCGAAGTCGGGTCCGCCCGGACGGTCTGCCACACCTCACGAAACTCGGCGAGCATCCGCGAGTCGAACGCGTTGTGGACCTCCGGCCGGTCGAGCGTCACCCGGACGACCCCATCGTTGGCCTCGTAGCGCAGCGTCTCGAACTCCACGCGACGCTACCGGGCAATCTCGAGGCCGACTGCCCGGCTGCCGAAGATGTGCGCGTTGACGGCCGGTGCGATGTCGGCTGGACGCCACTTGTCCTCATCCGCGCTGGTCACGCTCGGGCCGAGACGCCAGCCCTCGTAACGCCAGATCGTCGGACCGATCGCGCGGAAGACCTGGCCGGTCACATGCAGCGCCTGATCCGACGCGAGCCAGGCGACTGTGGGCGCGGAGTTCTGCGGATTCTGCTGGTGATACTCGATGTACTCGTCCGGCTCCTTGATCTCCGCCTTCGAGATCGTGCCGGAGATCCGGGTGACACCAGCCGGTGAGATGGCGTTGCACCGAACGCCGTACCGCGCCATCTCGAGACTGGTGATGACGGTCAGACCGGCGATCCCGGCCTTCGCCGACCCGTAGTTCGACTGCCCGACGTTGCCGCGCAGGCCGGCACCAGAGACGGTGTTCACGATGGCCGCTCTCGGAGTCCGACCTGCCTTCGATTCCTGCCGCCAGTAGGCACACGCATGCCGGCTCGGGGCGAACGTCCCCTTGAGGTGCACTCGGATGACCGAGTCCCACTCGTCTTCCTCCATAGCGAACAGCATCCGGTCGCGCAGGATCCCCGCATTGTTGACGAGGATGTCGAGGCGGCCGAAGGAGTTCAGCGCGCTCGCGATCAGCCGCTCGGCGCCTTGCCAGTCCGCGACGTCCTCGTAGTTCGCGACCGCCTCGCCGCCCCGTTCGCGGATGAGCGCCACGACCTGATCCGCCGGTCGTTGGTCTGCGCCGTCGCCGCCTAGCGAGCCGCCGAGGTCGTTAACGACAACCCGCGCACCTTCGGCGGCCAGTTCGAGTGCCTCGCCACGCCCGACGCCACGGCCTGCGCCGGTGACGATCGCGACTTTGCCTTCCAGAATGCCCAACTACGTTCCTCCGCAGGTGTAGGCGTCAGCGTGCGACGGGAACGAGCGGAACGGACTGCCGGTTCAAGAAACTCATCAGCTCATTCGCCACCGTCGTGAGCTGGAATCTCGCCTTCTCGTCGACGGCGTCACCCTCCGCATCGAAGACCGGCTGTGCGGTGTTGATGGCCGCACCCATCGGGGTCGGCCAGCCGCGTAACGCGTGGACCACGTCACGCAGGGCCTTGAGCGTTGTCACGACGCCCTGCCAACCCGAGCCGGTGGCAATACAGCCGACCGGGCGTCCGGTTAAGTAGCAGGGGTCCTCAGCGCGCATGTCCTCGGCATAGTCCAATGCGTTCTTGACCAGCCCGGACAGCCCTGCGTGATACGAGGAGGACGCGATGACGATGCCGTCCGCGCGACGCAGGGCGGCGACGAGGCGCGTCGCTTCCGCGCTGCGGTGTGGGAGCTCGGGGGCGTAGTAGGGGAGCGTCGCAAGCACCGAGCCGACGAAGCAGTCGGTCTCCGCTCCTGACTGCTCGCAGACGCCGAGCACGTAGCGGAGCGCATGCTCGGTCGAGGATGCCGCGCGTGTTGTTCCGCCGATACCTACGATGTAAGGCGGTCTGTTCCCCGCTTCGCCCGCAAGGTTCATGCCATCAGCTCGAAGCGTTCGAGGGCCAACAGGTCGTGATCCAGCTTGTCCCGCTTGGTCTGCAGGTACCGAAGGCTCTCGGGGTTCGGCACCGTCTGAAGTGGGATTCGCTCGAGGACGGTGACCCCGTGCCGCTCCAGCCCGACCACCTTTCCCGGGTTGTTGGTGAGTAGCCGGACGGACGTGATCTCCAGGGCCTGGAGGATCTCGGCTGCGGCCGAGTACGAGCGCGCGTCGACCGGCAGCCCCAGCTGCTGGTTCGCCTCGACGGTGTCCGCGCCGGCGTCCTGCAGCGTGTATGCGCGCAGCTTGTGCATCAGTCCGATGCCGCGGCCTTCGTGGCCGCGCAGGTAGATCACCATGCCGTCACCATGGGCGGCGATCAACTCCATCGAGCGTTGCAGCTGGTCGCCGCAGTCGCAGCGCAGGCTGCCGAAGGCGTCGCCGGTGAGGCATTCGGAGTGAATGCGCACCAGCGCCCCCGCCTTGCCGGTCGGGCTGCCGTAGAGCAGTGCGACATGTTCGAGTTCGTCGCGCTCGGACCCGAAGCAGACGGCGGTGAAGTCGCCGACAGCGGTCGGGATTCGGGCCTCGGTGAGCGCGACGATCCGGCGCGCAGGTCTGCGCCGGTATTCGATGAGATCGGCCACGGAGATCATGTGCAGGCCGTGCCGGCGCGCCACTTGAGCGAGGTCTCCGCGCCGCGCCATCGTCCCGTCCGGGTTCATGATCTCGCAGATGACGCCGCCGGCCCGCATGCCCGCGAGCCGGGCCAGATCAACCGCCGCCTCGGTGTGGCCGGCTCGTTCGAGCACCCCGCCGGAGCAGGCGCGCAGCGGGAAGACGTGACCGGGGCGCCGGAACTCGTCGGGATGCGCGTCGCGTGCCACTGCCC
>JAVHVL010000166.1:0-3053 GCA_032160565.1 Pseudonocardiales bacterium
ACGCGGACACATCGCGATGCGTCTTCCCGAGGCGGGCGATGCGCACGATCTGCTCGGATCGTTCACGCGGAGTTCGTCCAATGGTTCGGCGCGTCTACTGCCCGGGGGGCTCGAGCGGTCCGCCGACGTTGCGCGCGAAATCTGGGTTCGTCACCGGGCTCAGTAGAGGCGGAGGATCCATCCTCTCTTGCCGCGGATAGCGCGCGATTGTGCCGAGATCCGGGGCCTTCCTAGGTTGTCACTGGCAATACGCTTCGCTTCTCCCGTCGCCCGTGCTGACCGGGGATGGCGCGCTGGCGGAGTCGCTCGCCGCGCCCACGACGGAAAGTCCTCGTCCCAGGATGTGGGGTCAGTTCCGTACAGGCGCACATCCACGACGTCGTCTTCGGTTTCACCTCGCGGCAGCCGTACTCGCGCCCAGACGGTGAAGGAGCGGCATGGACCCAGCCGAGGACCTCGTCGATGTCAGCCTCGTAGATCTCGACCCACTCCTCGCTTGTCCCGGTCCAGAAGCTCACCCGGTAATGCGGTTCGTTGTACTCCTGCCCGAGCTCATAGTGAGAGCCGAAGTCTCCGCCAAGTCGCACAGCTCCCATCCTGACACCTGTCGGCAGGCGATCCCAATGGGTAATCGGCAACGAAGACGGCTCTGTTCGCGGCCGTGCAACATCCACTCATGTGCCGCCTAGAGCGTGGGTCGGCGTCGAACGGCGACAATAGCTATTGAGCCTAGAAGGCATGCGCCGATGCCCAAGCGCATGAGCAGCTCGCCGAGCGCCCAGTCGAACAGCCCCGGGAACCGAGCTAGGAAGAGCACCGCACCGCCGGCCAGCGCAGCGATACCCAGGCCGACGGCGACGAGCGCCAGTCGTAGGCGGCGCTCAGTCTCCATGGCTGGAGCCTACCGAGTGCCAGCAACATCGCTTCGTGCCGCGGAGCTCGACCTAGCGATTCTGCCGCGATGGATGTACCCCACCGAGTTGAACACGTCAGCGATGATGTTGGAATGAAGGACCGGCAACTCATCGACGACGAGCGTGCCGCCTGGTGCGTGATCGTTGAAGAGATCAGGGACCAAGCCCTGGCCGGCCGTGCGTGCGTGGCTGTGCTCGATGTCATGAGGCCTCGCATCGCTCGCGCGTCTATTGATGCGTTCACCGACTCCCGGAAGGTCATCATGCCGGAGGCCAAGGCCGCAGAGGACGAGCTAGCGCATCTCAGCTCAGTTCAACGCAGGGGTCAGCGATTCATGCGAAGGCCGCGCCGCGGGATGAATGTCGAACTGGATGCGCCGAGCGACCACGAATGGTTATTGCTGGCTCGCTACGCGCCCTGGTCGATCAATGTGGACCTGTATGACGATCACGACAATCACATCGGCACGCTGCACGATTGCGCGTTCGACATCACAATCAAGCTGTCACCCGATGAGGCCGCGGGCGTTGCCGCCGATCTGGAGGGCTTCCTTCACCTCGAGACCTACGCAAGGTGGCGTGCGCGCGGGTCGCGCTGAACGGCCGGATGTCCGCCGCTGCATGGTTGGGTGCCGACCAACGAGCGTAAGCCCGGCTCGAAGATGGGTCACCCGACTGTCACACTCGACGCATGGGCTTTGCGGGCGGTGACGACTACCGAGCTGCTCTGCGACGGCACCGCTCCTGGCCAGCGACGATCGCTCTCTTCGTCGTTGCCACCGGCGGATGGTTCGTCTTCCTTGGCATATTCGGCACCGGCCTACTGATCCACCTTCCGCTCTGGGCAGGCATCGCCCTCTCGCTCGCCTTGGCGCTGGTGACGGTGGTCATGGATGCCGCTCATCGACTGGCCGGCGAACGTCGACTACTGAAATAGCCGCCTCGGCCACGCTCAAAGAAGCACGGACCGGCCTCTGCGAACGCCCCGGAGCGGGTCGTATCTCGTGCGACGAGGCACCGAATACAGATCGCTCCGCATCGGACGTCCGGTCATGCCGATGACGGTGCGTTGGCAGCACCTTTGCGAGAGACTTCTCGGCGGAGAGCGGAGGCCGACGTGAGTCTGATCTGGCGTGGCGTTTCTGCGGGTATGGCAGCTTGCCTTCTTGCGGCCTGCAGTGCCCACGCGTCGCCATCACCGAGCCCCCGCACGACTCGAAACCAGGACATAGCCGCAGTCCTGCGGGCGGGCGCAGGTACCACTGCCGTCACCCCAACGCTGCCAGTGCCAGCGCTCCCGGTGCTTCGCGGCGATCGCCTCGCGGCACCGTTCTCGATGGAGGACGGCATGTTCCGGCTCATCCCCATTAGCGACGGGTACGAGCCCGCCATCAGTGCGAAAGCAGCCGAAACGATCTTGCATCGGTATCCCGGTCCGCTCGACCCGTCGCCGCTTCGGCAACCCCTGATCTTCCTTGCCACGATGACCGCCTACGAGTCGGCGGTCATCAACGATCCCAAGACCGGCGCGCCACGTCAGGTGCCTAACAAAGCACCGGTACACGCATGGGTGTCGGTCAAGTACGTGCAGCAGGTCAGCTACGGTCTGGCTCCTGCACCAATCGGCCTCAGCGACGAACTCATCACCATCGATGCCGACACCGGCCAACTGCTGTCGGGTATCAACGTCGGAGGCCAGGACGCACCTGCTCGGACATCGGCGTGACGCACGCTCATGCCGCCGTGCGGGCGAACGCCCGACCATGCCGCATCTGGTACGCGGGGACGCCGAGGTTCCGGTCGATGCGTGTCTGACGTACACCAACGAGCCTCCGACCAACTCGACGACGGGTCACCCGACCGACACCATCAACGTCATGGGCTCCACTGCGAAGGACGGATCTGTCGTGCCCGACATTCGTCCGGAGAAGCCGCGACTGGTGCGCGGTCGTACCGAGACGCGAATGGATCAGCTCATTTGTCAGCTGGAAGGCCCGTTGCTATCCGGGACTCGCGCCATCACCCCGTCGGGCGACCAATAAGCGAGCGTCTGCTGTCCCCACCGCGCGGAGACCACGTGCTTCTGCAGCTGCCTCGTGCGCAACGAGCCGTCCGGGCCCTGCGCGGCCACGACCAGCG
>JAVHVL010000207.1:0-3005 GCA_032160565.1 Pseudonocardiales bacterium
CATCCGGACGCGTTCTCGCGGCGGGCGACGATCCGGTCGATGGCGGCGATCCGCTGAGTGGCGATGTCCGCCATCTGCTCGGTGCGCCGGCGCACGTCGGCGACGGAGGTGCCCGGCGAGAAGACCATCGCCCAGCCGCCCGGCCCCTCCAGCTCCGGCACCCGCTCCACGATCGCGGCCTGCTCGATGTGGTGCGTGCCGGCGAAGGAGTGCGTGGCGTCGACCACGGCCACGAGCACGTGGTCGGCCGGCACATCCGGCAGCGAGGCCACGATCACCTCGGCGTGCTCGGCGAAGACGGCGGCCACCTCGACGGTGCGGCCGGCGCGGGCGCGGGCCTCCGGGGACAGGTCACCGTGCATGGCGATCGCAGGAACCTCAATCCAGGTCGTCGTGCAACATCAGGCGGCGCGCAGCCTCGGCCACCGAGCCGGACAACGACGGATACACGCCGATTGTTCCGGCCACGTCCGCCACCGTCAGCCCGCGCTGCACCGCGAGGGTGAGCGGGAAGATCAGCTCGGAGGCGTTGGGCGACACGATCACGCCGCCGATGACCACGCCGGTCGCCGGCCGGCAGTACACCTTCACGAAACCGTCGCTGTACCCCTGCATCTTGGCGCGCGCGTTCGTGGCAAGCGGCAGCATGACGGTGCGCGCCGGAACGGCGCCGGAGCGGATGGCCTCGTAGCCGATCCCCACCGTCGCGATCTCGGGGTTGGTGAAGACGTTCGCCGCAACCGTCTTCAGCCGCAGCGGCGTCACCGCCTCCCCCATCGCGTGCCACATGGCGATCCGCCCCTGCATGCCTGCCACGGACGCCAGGAGCAGGACGCCGGTGCAGTCGCCCGCGGCGTACACGGTGGAGATGTTGGTGCGGGAGACCCGGTCCACGCCGATGTAGCCATCGCCGTTCAGCTCCACCCCGACGTGCTCCAACCCGAGCCCCGCCGTGTTCGGCACCGAGCCCACGCACATCAGCGCGTGCGAGCCGCGGACGGTACGGCCGTCCTGGAGCTCGACCGCCACGCCGTCGCCGTCGCGGCGCACCGCGGCGGCGCGCGCCTGCTTGACCAGCATGCCGCCCCGCGACGTGAACACCTGCTCGATCACGTCGGCGGCGTCGGGGTCCTCGCCGGGCAGCACCCGGTCGCGGCTGGAGACGAGCGTGACCGGGGCGCCCAGCTCGCTGTAGCCGCTGGCGAACTCCGCGCCGGTGACGCCCGAACCGACGACGACGAGGTGCCCGGGGAGCTCCTTGAGGTCGTAGACGTCGCGCCACGACAGGATCCGCTCGCCGTCGGGCACCGCGGTGTCCAGCACCCGTGGGGTGCCTCCGGTGGCCAATAGGACGACGTCCGCCTCGACCGTGTCGGCCACCGTGCCGTCCGCCGCCACCACGTCCATCCGGTGCCCCCGCGGCGGCTGCCCGGCCGCGAACCGACCGGTACCGGGGAGGATCGTGACCCCCTCCCGCAGCAACCGGTCCTGGATGTCGTCGGACTGCTGCTGCGCCAGGTCCTTGATCCTGCCGTTGACGGAGGCGAGGTCGACCGGTACGTCGCCGGATGCCGCGCCGATGCCCACGCGGGGGGCGTCGCGGAGCGCGGTGACGCGGTCGCTCGTGGCGATGAGGGTCTTGCTCGGCACGCAGTCGGTGAGCACGCACGACCCGCCGATCCCGTCCCGGTCGACGACGGTCACCTGCGCGCCGAGCTGCGCTGCCACCAGAGCGGATTCGTAGCCGGCCGGGCCACCGCCGACGATCGCGATACGTGTCACCCCCGCATTGTCCCGTGCGGGGCTGCGGATCGGTACGCTCCGAACGGCATGTCGACCTCCAGTGGCCTCTACGCGGCGTACGGGCCGGACGATGCACCCATAGCCCCGCAGGGCTATGGGTCGCCGACGTAGCCCCCGTATTTCCTGCCCTGCAGTGCGTCCCGGCGCGTCCCGGTCAGTCCCGGCGCGTCCCATCCTGCGAGCGACAGACAGCGACGCTAGCCCCTATTTCGAGGCCGCGAGCGACAGCAGAGCGACACGAGCGACGGCGTACAATCCGAACATGCGAGCGAACATAGCGGGTGTCGCGGGGCTCCGGGTGCTGCGCGCGATCGCGGCCGGACGAGTGACGCGCGACGACGTCGACGGCACACGGCCGGGCATGTGGTCGCTGTACGTCCTCGACGGCGACGAGGTCGGCATGACGGTCCGGCGCCTCGGCCGGTTGCGGCTCGTCGACACGCCGCTACTCGGCCCGCCGACCATCACGCCGGACGGGTGGCGCGTGCTGCGCGACGCCTAGCCGCGACACGTCCGCAAGACTCGCACGTGTAAACACTTGCACGGACGCAACACATGCGCGTAAGGTCCCTCCCATGACAACGACAACCCGCCCCGCCCCCGTCACGACCGCCGTCGCCGCCGAGACGTACCTCGGGCACGAGGTCGCGATCACCGAAACCGTCGTCGCCGCGCACATCGAGCCCGCCTACTCGGGCACCTTCCGCGACGGCACGACGTACTCGCGCCCGGCGCGCGAGGTCGCCGAGTGGCGCGGCTGCCGCGCCGTCATCGACGGCCGGTCGTTCCGGTGCCCGACCGGCACCGACGAGCAGGTGCTCGCGAAGCTGCGTAAGAGCGTCGACGTCCAGGTCGCCGACGACGCGATCCGGGCGACGCTCACCGCGTACATCCACGCGACCCGCGACGCGTCCGACCTCGCGCCGGTCGAGGCGCCGGTCGTCGGCGCCCTCGTCTACGTGTACGCGATGGGCATGTGGCGCCGGGGCGTCGTGACCGCCGTCAAGCGCACGCGCATCGAGGTCGCCTACACGACCGCCAGCTCGAACGGCCGCATCTTCCGCAAGGCCGTCGCACACGGCGACGCCCGGTTCGCCTGACCTGCCCCGCCGCCCGGCCACGTGGCCGGGCGGCAACCCGCCCCGAAAGGAACCGCCCGGCCTGACCACCACCGATTACGCCCGCCGCCGCGCCGGCGCGGT
>JAVHVL010000214.1:0-2989 GCA_032160565.1 Pseudonocardiales bacterium
TGCGCGAGCTGCTCGACGACGGCGAGGTGCTCGTGCTGTCCGGCGCGGGGCTGTCGACGGAGTCCGGCATCCCCGACTACCGCGGCCCCACCGGCACGCTGCGGCGGCACCCGCCCATGACGTACTACGCGTTCGTCAACGACGCAGCTGCCCGGCGACGCTACTGGGCGCGCAGTCACCTCGGCTGGCGCCAGATCGCGGCCGCCCGTCCGAATGCCGGGCATCGCGCGGTTGCGTCGCTCGAGGCTGCCGGCGCGCTGCTCGGCATCGTCACCCAGAACGTCGACGGGCTGCACCAGGCCGCCGGCGCCCGGGAGGTCGTCGAGCTGCACGGCGGCCTGGATCGGACGCTGTGCCTCGACTGCGGCGACCGCGCCCCGCGCGCCCACCTGGATGAGCGGCTGCGCGCCATGAACCCGGCGTTCGTGGCGCGCGCAGCGGCCATCAACCCCGACGGGGACGTGGAGCTGCCCGACTCGGAGCTCGCGGACTTCGTCGCGCCCGATTGCACGGCCTGCGGTTCGGAACTGTTGAAGCCGGATGTGGTCTTCTTCGGCGAGAACGTGCCGTCCCCGCGCGTCGAGCACTGCTTCGGCCTGGTCGCCGGGGCCGCCGGGCTGCTCGTCCTCGGCTCGTCGCTCACGGTGCTCTCCGGGTTCCGGTTCGTGCGCGCCGCTGCCGCTCGTGGCATCCCCGTCGCGATCGTCAACCAGGGTCCGACCCGCGGCGACGAGCTGGCCTCGATCCGCGTCGACGCGCCCCTCGGCGCCGTACTGCCGGCCCTGCTCGGCTGACCGCTACCTCAACTGACGGCTACCTCAACTGACGGCTACCTCGGCGCCCGCACCACAACCCTGCATCGTCCGGACGGCATCGACTGCATGTACTCCACGAGCAGGCCGGGCTGCGGGGCGCTCGCCAGGACACGCACGGCCCGCTGCTCGCACTCCCACTGGGAGTACGGCACCGGCACCTGGGGCTGCACCGGCACGCCGACAGCCGGACCGATGAGCAGCGAGGCGATGAGCCCAACCGGCGCGAGGGTGAACCAGCCCACCCGCGGCATGCGGCCCCACCGGCTCGCCCGCTGCACCCATTGTGGAGGCTGCCAGCGCGGACCGGTGTCGATGACCTCCTCGTCGAATCCGGCGGGCTCGGTCGGATCCAGCCACTCGACCTCGAGCATGAACTCAGCCTGCGCCCGCCTGTCGGCAGCGGCAACCACGTGCGCGGCATAGCCAGTTCAACAGGGCGCTCCTGTTGGAGATCGACAATTCTGTTGGTCTGCCCGGCGGGTTTTCTGCCGCGGTCAGGGCCGAGCGACGTCTGCGAAGGGCACCGACGGGTCGGCCAGGCGTGCCGGGTCGACGGGATCACCGGATCGGATGAACGGCTTGACCTCGTCGACGACGTCCCACACGTTGACGTTCATCGCGGCCTTCAGCCGGTCGCCGTCGTCGAGCCAGAAGGCCACGAACTCGCGGGCCGCGAGGTCGCCGCGGACCACGACCCGCGCATAGGAGCCCGGGGGCGCGTGGCCGATGTACTCCATGCCGAGGTCGTACTGGTCGCTGTAGAAGTAGGGCAGCTCGTCGTACACCGCGTCGCCGCCGAGCATCGCGGCAGCCGCTGCCGCCGGCTGGTTCAGGGCCGTCGCCCAGTGTTCGACCCGGACGCGCATGCCGAGGACCGGGTGAGCGTGGTTGGCGATGTCACCGACGGCGAACACGTCGGGATGGCTGCTGCGCAGCGCGCCGTCGACGAGCACGCCGTTGTCCACATCCAGCCCGGCGGATTCGGCCAGCCTGACGTTCGGCAGCACGCCTATGCCGACGACGACCGCGTCGGCAGCCACGGTGGCGCCATCCGCGAGCAGCAGCCCGCTGGTCCGACCGTCGGCCACGGTGACCTCCCGCAGCCCCGTGCCGAGGCGCAGGTCGACGCCGTGGGCGGCGTGCAGCTCGGCGAAGGGCTGCGCCAACTCGGCGCCGAGGACGGCTAGCAACGGCAGCTGTGCCTGCTCCACGAGCGTGACGTCGGTGCCCGCCTGCCGGGCCGCCGCGGCCACCTCCAGGCCGATCCAGCCGCCGCCGACGATGGCCAGCCGGCGGCCGCTGCCGAATGTGGAGCGCACGGCGTCGGCGTCCTCCCGCGTACGCAGGTAGTGCACGCCGCCCGCGTCCGCGCCGGGTACCGGCAGCCGGCGTGGCGTCGCGCCCGTCGCGAGAAGCAGCCGGTCGAACCGCAACGCGGCCGCGCCGTCGGCGAGCCGGACGAGGTGGCCGTCCAGATCAACCGCTTCCGCCCGGGTGCCGAGCCGCAGCCGGACGTCCTGCTCGTCGTACCACTGCGCCGGGTGCAGCACCGCGTCCTCGAACGGGCTCTGGCCCATCAGGTATCCCTTGGACAGCGGTGGCCGCTCGTACGGCAGGTGGTTCTCCTCGCCGACGAGGGTCAGGTCGCCGGTGAACCCGTGCGCCCGCAGCGCCTCGACGGCCTTCCCGCCGGCCAGCCCACCACCGACCACGACGATGCGTTCGGGTGCCTCGGTCATGCTGCCTCCAGTTGGACGGGCTCCAGTTGGTCGGGCTCCACTTGGACGGACCTCAGGTGGCGCGCCCGGTCAGCGCGAAGAACTCCTGCCGTGAACGAGAATCCTCGCGCAGCGTGCCGAGGAGCGCGGATGTCACGGTGGACGAGCCGGCGGCACGCACGCCGCGCAGTGTCATGCAGGTGTGCTCGGCCTCGATGACGACGCCCACCCCCTTCGGTGCGAGCTGCTCGTCGAGCCACGCCGCGACCTGCTTGGTGAGCCGCTCCTGAACCTGCGGACGGGACGCGAAATGGGTGACGATGCGGGCCAGCTTGGACAACCCCAGGATGCGCTCGCCCGGCAGGTACCCGACGTGTGCGACGCCGACGAAGGGCAGCAGGTGATGCTCACACACCGAGCGCAGCGGAATGCTGCGGGCGAGCACGAGTTCGTCGT
>JAVHVL010000254.1:0-8165 GCA_032160565.1 Pseudonocardiales bacterium
GACCTTCCTCATCATCTGGGCGATGTCGAGGATCGTCGCGGAACCGGATGCGTTGTCGAGCATGCCGGCACCGTAGATCGCGTCGAGGTGCGCGTCGACGACCACCACGTGGTTCGGGTCGCCTCCCCTGGAGTCGGCGATGACGTTGTAGTCGTCGGCGTTCGGGTTGACGACCGCCTTGATGTCGAGGTTCATCACGGGCCGTGCCGTGCCGCCTTGAACTGCCTGGTTGTACTGATTGAACAGGTCATTGCCGGTCGCAAACGACGTGAAAGCGACCGGGATCGTCGGGACGATCCGGTTGCCCTGGGCGTCGACCAAGCTTCCTGCAATGACGCCAGTGCGGCCGGGGTTGCCCTCGTTGAAGATGATCACGCCGGACGCACCGGCAGCTTGCGCGTTCTGGACCTTGACGCCGTAGTTGCATCCGCCGCGCTGGATCAGCGCGACGCGGCCCGGTACGAGGCCGGCGAAGTCACCGGCTGTGCAGCCACTTGTCGAGCTGGGCGACGCGGTCGGCGGGATGACGATGCCGCCGGCCGGCTGAAGATCAGCCGTCGTGGTCCCGGTGCTCTGGCCGGGGTTCCAGTCGGTGGCGACCGTGTAGTCGTGGGAGGTCGGCGATACCTCGCGGAACGTCGGCAGCGCCGTGTACTGGAAGTAGAAGAACTTGTAGGTCTGGATCGTGACGCCGTATCCGGCTTGCCGCATCAGGTTGGCGACATAGTCAGCCGACGCCTTGTAGCCCGGCTCGCCGGAATTGCGGGACGGGTGGCCGTCCGGCCCAGGATTGGCGTCGGCGATGGCCTGGAAGGCCTGCATGTGGCGCCAGAGATCGTCGGTCCGGACGCAGGGCAAGAGCTTGGCGGCCGTGTCGTTGACCCGGTTCGCGCAGCCAGATGAACTGGGCGCTTGAGCGGCCGCGGCCAGCCGCGGCGCCGATGCCGGCCCGGCACCCGTTGGCGCATTGATCGCGAGAGCGACGGTGAGAGCTGCAACAGCCACGGGTACCAGCCGTCGAAGCGGCACCCGCCGTGGACGTCGTGACATAGGACCAACTCCCGTCCCAAATCTTGACAAGCACCGGATTCGGTGCGAATCAACCCAATAGCTCATACCGTGCCATAGCGCCGAGGGCGTGGCTAGCTCCCGGGTCCACCGCTTTTCGGCGCCGCCCGGTGCCGGTCCGCCGTTGCCGAACCTCGACCAGACAGTGCGCGCAGCGACTGGGGCGCGCTCGTCGGCGGGTGCCAGTAATCGACGATCAGGTGAGCTGCTTCCCGCGCCCGGAGGAGGTGGAGCCGCCTGTCGGGATCGAACCGACGACCTATCGCTTACAAGGCGATTGCTCTGGCCAGCTGAGCTAAGGCGGCAGCGCCGTCGAGGCTACCGCGACGGCTGTGACGACGCCCGCCACGACGCCCGCCACGACGCCCGCCACGGCGGCGCCCCACCGGCGCAGGTAACCCTCGACCGGCGGCCGTGCGAAGGTACCGGCAGACTTGCCTACGCAACCGTAACCTCGAGGAGCGTCGTGAGCCGCCTGCACAAGCCGAAGGCCGGGTTCTGGATCCGGCTGTGCGTCGTGATCCTGTATCCGTTCGACGCTCTGCTGTTCCGCATCCGGTGGCACCACCTCGACCGCGTGACACCCCCCGGCGACGGCGGCGTCATCATCGCGATCAACCACGTGTCGCACATCGACACCGTGTTGATGGCCCGCTTCGTCTGGCAGTCCGGCCGGGTGCCGCGCTTCATGGTCAAGTCCGCGGTGTTCACCAAGCCGCTGCTCGGACAGATCATGCGCGGCGCCAAGCAGATCCCGGTGTACCGCGGCACTACCGACGCGGCGAAGTCGCTTCGCGAGGCCGTCGCCGCGCTCGACCGCGGTGCGGCGATCGTCATCTACCCCGAGGGGACGACCACCAAAGACCCGAAGCAGTGGCCGATGCTGGCCAAGACCGGGATTGCGCGCCTCGTGCTGCTCTCGCCGGACACGCCGGTCGTGCCGGTGGGGCAGTGGGGGGCGCAGCCGCAGAAGGGCATATCCCCGCTGCGCCGGCTGCGACGCCGTACGGCCGAGGCATCCGTCGGGGAGCCGCTGGATCTGAGCCGGTTCCGCGGCGCCGAGCCGAACGCGGAGACCCTCCGCGAGATCACCGACCTGATCATGTCGGCCGTTCGCGACGAGGTCGCCGCGCTGCGCGGCGAGCAGGCGCCCGCCGAGTACTTCACGCCACCCCCGAAGCGCCCCGACAAGCTCTGACCGCCGCGATCAAGCCCTGATGCAGGCACGGGCCATTGACGTGGCGCAGGTCACCCGTGTCCAATGGCAGTGCCCGACCGCTATGCCGGTCGGCCGGCACTGCCTTCGACATCGGTGGGGCAGATCAATGCGGGCCGTCCGGAAATCCGTGAGGTGCAACTTCGCGGTTGCCTTGCCAGCGACCGCGACGCCACCCGTACCCGGCGCGGTAGTGACACACCGATAAGGGAGATTCCCATGGCCGAAGTCAGTTACGTCAACGCAACCTGCCTATACCCGGGCAACCCGGTCCCCGCCGTCGACGACCTGAATCTGGACGTCAAGGACGGCGAGTTCATGGTCCTCGTCGGCCCCTCCGGATCAGGTAAGTCCACGGCGCTGCGCATGCTCGCCGGGCTGGAGGACGTCGCCAGCGGCGAGATTCGCATCGGCGGCAAGGACGTGTCGCGCCGGCCCCCGAAGGACCGCGACATCGCGATGGTCTTCCAGAACTACGCGCTGTATCCCCACATGAGCGTCGCCGAGAACATGGGCTTCGCCCTCAAGCTCAAGGGCGTCTCCAAGGCCGACCGGCAGGCGAAGGTCCTCGAGGCGGCGAAGCTGCTGGATCTCGAGAAGTTCCTCGACCGCAAGCCAAAGGCCCTCTCCGGCGGCCAGCGGCAGCGCGTCGCGATGGGTCGCGCCATCGTCCGCGAACCCAGCGTGTTCCTCATGGACGAGCCGCTGTCCAACCTCGACGCCAAGCTGCGTGTCGAGACCCGCGCCAACATCGCCGCGCTGCAGGCCCGGCTGGGCACCACCACCATCTACGTCACCCACGACCAGGTCGAGGCCATGACGATGGGGCACCGGGTGGCGCTGCTCAAGGACGGCATCCTGCAGCAGTGCGACACCCCGCGGAACCTCTATGATCGCCCCGACAACGCATTCGTCGCCGGCTTCATCGGCTCGCCCGCGATGAACCTCCGCACCGCCGAGCTGGTCGAGGGCGGCGCGAAGCTGGGCAACGTGGTCCTGACGCTGCAGGACTCAGTGGTCGCGGCGGCCAAGGCTGCGGGGCTCTCCACGATCACCCTCGGGCTGCGCCCCGAGTCGTTCACCGTCGGACGTGGCGGCTCCGAGTCGATCGGGGCGGACGGTGCGTCCGGCCTGAAGATCGAGGTCAAGCTCGTCGAGGAGCTCGGCGCCGACGCGTATGTCTACGGCGAGCTGCCGGGCGACACGGCGGGCGACAAGCCGTTCAACGTGCGCTTCGACGGACGGGTGCCGCCTCGCATCGGTGACACGCTGAGCCTGGATGTACTGCCCATGGAGGAGCACGCCTTCCACCCCGAGACCGGCGAGCGGCTCGGCTGAGCTGACGACTGCTGCGGAGCCTGCGCCCCGACCGGGGCGCGGGCTTCGTGCCGCCTGCCCCTACCCCGGTGGCGGCGGTCAGCCAGCCGACCACGGCGTGCTGCTGTGGGGCGGCGTGCGCGAAGGATCGCCGGCTCGTCGAGTGACGGATCGGCGCCTCGAGTGACGGATCTGCAGCCGTCTCTGATCTTGGCGATCCGTCACTCGGCGGGAAAAGGGGCCGCTAGCCGGCGCGGCGGCGACGGGCTATCTCGGCCAGGGTGACCGCGGCGGCCACGGAGGCGTTCAACGACTCGGCGGCCTCGGCCATCGGGATCGCCACCGTCAGATCGCACGTGGCGCCCACCAGGCGGGACAGGCCACGCCCATCCGAGCCGACCACGACCACCACCGGCTCGGTGGCCAGCTCCAGCTCGTCCAGCGTGGTGCTGCCGTCGGCGTCGAGGCCGAGGACGTACATCCCGGCTTCCTGGCACTCCTTGAGCGCGCGCACGAGGTTCGTGACCTGGGCGATCGGGATGCGCGCGGCCGTACCGGCAGACGTGCGCCAGGCGGTGGCCGTGACGCCTGCCGAGCGGCGCTCGGGCAGGATCACCCCATGGGCGCCGAAGGCCACCGCGGAGCGGATCACCGCACCGAGGTTGCGCGGGTCGGTGACGCCGTCGAGTGCGACGAGCAGCGGTGCGGACGTGGACTCCGCCGCGGCGGCGAGGATGTCGTGCAGCTCGCGGTAGGCGAACGGCGGCACCTGCAGCGCGATGCCCTGGTGCAGCAGCCCGCCGGTCTTGCGGTCCAACTCGCCGCGGCTGACCTCGAGCAGCGCCAGCCCGCGGTTGCCCGCCAGCCGCACCGCCTCGGTGACCCGCTCGTCGGACTCGATGCCGATGGCGATGTAGAGCGCCGTGGCGGGCACCCTCGCCTTCAGCGCCTCGGCCACGGGGTTGCGGCCGACGAGCAGCTCAGCCGCCTCGCTACCCCGCGCTCGCCCGCCGCGCGTCTGATCGCGACGAGCGGCCGAGGCGGCCCGGCGCGCGGCCGGGTGCCCCTTGCGCTCCTCGGCCGGCGGGGTCGGGCCCCGCCCCTTGAGCGCCCGCTTGACCTGCCCCCCGGAGCCGACCTGCGCGCCCTTCTGGGACTTGCGGACCGCGCCCTGACGCTTCGAATTGCCTGCCACTAGCGGGATTCCTTCAATGTCCAGCGCGGGCCGGCCGCGGTGTCCTCGACGAGCACGCCTGCCTCGCTGAGCTGGTCGCGGATGGCGTCTGCCGCCGCGAAGTCCTTGCGGGCGCGGGCAGCGGCGCGCTGCTCCAGGGCCACGTGCACGAGCGCATCCACCACGGGGGTGAGATCCGAGGCCGCCGTATCCGACCACGAGGCGGGGCTGATGCCCAGCACCTCCGTCATGGTGAGTACCGACGCGAGCGCGCCTCGGGCCGAGGTGAGCTCACCGTCGGCCAGTGCCGAATTGCCCTCCCGCACGACGTTGTGGACGGCCGCGAGCGCCTGCGGCACGCCGAGATCGTCGTCCATCGCCTCGGCGAAGTCCGCGCACGCCGCGCCCGGCTCGGTCGGCCCGACGGCCTCGGTCGCGCGCTGGATGAAGTTCTCGATGCGGCGATACGCGGCCGCGGCCTCGTCTATCGCTTCCGGCGAGAACTCGACGTTGCTGCGGTAGTGCGCCGCGCCGAGGTAGTAGCGCACCTCCACCGGCCGCCAGCGCTTGACGATCTCGGTGACGAACATCGAATTGCCCAGCGACTTCGACATCTTCTCGCCGCCGATCGTCAGCCAGGCGTTGTGCATCCAGTACCGCGCGAAGCGGTCGCCGGCCGCGACGGACTGCGCGATCTCGTTCTCGTGATGCGGGAAGACGAGGTCCAGCCCCCCGCCGTGGATGTCGAAGGTGGCGCCGAGGTACTTCGTGGCCATCGCCGAGCACTCGAGGTGCCAGCCGGGGCGGCCGCGCCCCCACGGTGTGGGCCACGAAGCCGTCTGCGGCTCGCCGTCCTTGTGCCGCTTCCACAGGGCGAAGTCGCGCGGATCGCGCTTGCGGTCGTCACCTTCGCCGTCGCCTGCCGGGTGCATGTTCTCCAGCCGCTGGCCGGACAGCGCGCCGTACGCGGGGAAGGACCGCACGCTGAAATAGACGTCACCGTCGACGGCGTAGGCGTGCCCCGAATCGATCAGCCGCTGCATCAGCTCGATCATCTCGGTGATATGCCCGGTGGCGCGCGGCTCATAGGTCGGCGGCAAGCACCCCAGCACCTCGTAGGCCTCGCGGAAGTTGCGCTCGTGCAGGGCCGCCCACGCCCACCAGGGGTGCCCGGCCTCGGCCGACTTGGTCAGGATCTTGTCGTCGATGTCCGTGACGTTGCGGATGAAGGTGACCTCGTATCCGCTGTAGGTCAGCCACCGCTGCAGGATGTCGAAGTTCACGCCGCTGCGGATGTGCCCGATGTGCGGCGGGGCCTGCACCGTCGCACCGCACAGGTAGATCGACGCCCTGCCGGGTTCGAGCGGGGTGAACACCCGCAGCGACCGGGTCGCGGTGTCGTAGATGTGCAGCGTCACCCACACATAGTAGTGACGGTCAGCGGACGATCACGCGCTCCGGCGTCACGCGGGCCACCACGCGGACGTGGTCCGTGCCGTCGTCACCGCTGTATCGCTCGCCGGTGTAGAGGTGGGACAGCCGGTCGATGAGCTCCGGGCCGCCGTCGGTCGTCATCGAAACGGTGCCTCGCACCTCGACGAACGTGTACGGATTGCTCGCGTCGTGGATCAGCACGCTCACCCGAGGATCGCGGCGCCAGTTGCGCTCCTTCGCCCGGCCGACGAGCGTCGACAGCAAGATGTCGTCACCCGCGTAGGTCGCCCAGAGCAAGGTGGTCTGCGGACTCCCGTCCTTCATCAGGGTGGCGACGGTGACGTAGGAGCCGGCGTCCAGCAGTTTCTTGGCGGCATCGGGTAGTTGAGTGCTCATATACGAGACAACCCGTCGCGCGGCTCGGATCTTCCCCCGGCGCAGCTATGTCTATTAATTCCATAGAGATTTGACAAAAGGTGGGCCGTCCAGGCAGGCTCGCTGACATGGCACGCCTGCCCGTCCTCGTCACGCGCGGTCACATCGACCTGCTGCGCGTGGCCTCCGCGGCGTGTCCGGCTCCGGACTGCCGCCGCCTGGGCTGACCGGGTCGGCGGCCCGCGAAACCGACCCAGTCCATTCGATCCTTCGGAGCCCCGCCATGCCTGTCCAGGCGCCCCCGGTCGACCCGCCGAACTTCCGCGAACTGTTCCGCCATCACGCGGGCGGCGTCGTCGTGATCGGGCTGGACGCGCACCCGGTCGGCCACGCTAGTGATTAGCGTCAGCTTCGTCGGTGCCGGGCTGGCGCGGGACAGCTCCGAACCGGTCCACCCGATCGGCCCCGCCGTCCAGCCCGACTACGCGCGGGCGTCGGCGCTGGCGCACGAGCACGCCGGCTTCGATCAGGCCGGCGTGACCGGCGCGAGGACGAGGAGAAGGACATGAGCGATCTGGTGGTCCTTGTGGGCAATCCGCGAGCCGGTTCGCGGACGAGCACGCTCGCGGCGGCGCTGGCCGAAGGGCTCGTCGCCGAGCTGGCTGAACGGGGCTCACCGTGACCGGCACATGCGTCCTCGAGGTGTCCGCGCTGGTCGGCGTCAGTTTCACCGATCGCGCGATTGCACCGAGTGCACCGCAGGTCGACGCTATCGACGTGATCCGGCAGGCCCGCGTGCTGGTGGTCGCCACACCGTCGTACAAGGGCACCTACACCGGACTGCTGAAGGTCTTCCTCGACCAGCTTCCGCACCAGGCGTTGGCGGGTGTGGCCGCCGTGCCGGTGGCCATTGCGGGCTCGCCGGTGCACGCCGTCGCGACGGCGGCAGACCTGCGACGGCTCCTTCTCGAACTCGGCGCCGACGCACCTGCGGTCGTCGAGGTGCTCGAGGCCAAGCTCGACGACATCGACGCGATCGTGCGGCAGTCAGCACGCACCGTCATCGACGAAGTCGCCGGCTATCTCACTCCCGAAGCCACAACCGTTGATGTTGTGTAGAGAATTGAGAGGGTTATCGATATGAGGCCGCCCGTTGCGTTTGTGGCGCGTCGTTACGTCGACTACAAGCAGGTCTGCAGCGCGATCTGTCGCTGACCAGCCCCGACGTCCCGCGGTTGCGCCCCGCCCGCGCCGGCCTGACCGGTAGCCGGCTCGTCGCGCCGCCGCGCGGGCGTCCCGTCACTCCTCAACCGAAGTACCGCCGCGTGCCCACCCGGGCGCTCGGTGGCTTCACGACGCCCATTTCTACGGCGCCCATTTCTACGACAGGAGCTGCCCCATGAGCACGATCGAACTGACCAAGATCACCGCACGTATCGGCGCCGCGGTACACGGCGTGGACCTGCGCGGCGAACTCGACGCCGACACGGTGTCCGCCATCCGAGCGGCGCTGAACGAGCACAAGGCCCTCGTCTTCAACGACGTCGAACTCGAGGACGCCGGCCAGGAGCGCTTCGCCCG
>JAVHVL010000377.1:0-15746 GCA_032160565.1 Pseudonocardiales bacterium
TGCTCAGCAGCTCGAACGCCCGGCTCGCGGCGGCTCGGCGGCTCACCAGCCGCACGGAGCGCCGCGAGACCGGGCGTTTCCTTGCCGAGGGGGTGCCTGCGGTTCGCGAGGCGCTCGCCGCGGGCGCCATCCTCGAGCTGTTCGCGACAAGCGAGGCCATCGACCGGCACCCCGAGTTGACGGGCGACGCCGCTGAGATCAGCGCCAAGGACGCCGCTGCGCTCTCGGAGACGGTGACGCCGCAGGGGCTCGTCGCAGTCTGCACGCTTGCGCAACCGACCGCAGCTGAAATCCTGTCGCGGTCGCCGCGCCTGCTCGTCGTCCTCGTGGAGCCGAACGACCCGGGCAACCTCGGCGCGATCCTCCGGACGGCGGACGCCGCCGGCGCGGACGCCCTGTTCGTCGACGGTGGCGTCGACCCGTACAACGGCAAGGCCGTCCGGGCGAGTGCCGGGAGCGTGTTCCACCTCCCGATCGTGGAGTTCGCTACCGAAGACCTGCTCGCGGGAACGGACCGTGTGGGTATGGCGGCGCTCGCCACTACCGGGTACGGCGACGCGGATCTCGATGACCTCGTCGATGACGCGACGCTTTCCCGACCGGCCGTATGGCTCTTCGGCAGCGAGGCGCATGGCTTGCCGACCGCCGTGCTCGAGGCCGCGGATTTCAGGGTGCGCGTGCCGATCTACGGACGGGCCGAGAGCCTGAACCTCGCGGCGGCGGCGGCCGTCTGCCTGTACGCCAGTGCGCGCGCGCAACGCAACGGAAGGTAATCCCGTCGAGGGGCCGACCGCCCGCCTCATAAACTCGTGCAGCAACCCGACTGACTGGAGACGCGCCGGCATGGCCAACGAGAGCTTCGATCCCGTCGAGGTGAGCGCGCTCCAACCCGAGGCGATCGCAGCTGCCGTCGAGGCTGCGCTGGCGGCGTTCGCGGCAGCCGCCGACCTCGACGAGTTGAAGGCCGCCCGCCTCGCGCACGCCGGCGACCGCTCCCCGCTCGCGCTGGCCAACCGCGAGATCGGTGCGCTGCCCCCCGCGGCGAAGGCGGCGGCCGGCCAGCGGGTCGGTGCGGCGCGCGCAGAGGTGAACAAGGCGATCGCCGCGCGCCAGGCGGAGCTGGAGGCCGAGCGCGACGCGCGGATGCTGGTCGCGGAGGCCGTCGACGTCACGCTCCCCACCGACCGCCGCCTCACCGGCGCCCGGCATCCGATCACGACGATCCAGGAGCGGATCTCCGACGTCTTCATCGCGATGGGCTACGAGGTGGCGGAGGGGCCCGAGGTCGAGGCCGAGTGGTACAACTTCGACGCGCTCAACATCGGCGTCGACCACCCCGCCCGATCGCTGATGGACACGTTCTTCGTCGAGAGCGAGGACTCCGGCATCGTCCTGCGCACCCAGACCTCCCCGGTGCAGGCCCGCGTCATGCTCACCCGCGAGCCGCCGATCTACGTCATCTGCCCGGGCAAGACGTTCCGCACCGACGAGCTGGACGCCACGCACACGCCGGTCTTCCATCAGGTGGAGGGGCTCGCGGTCGACGAGGGCATCACCATGGCGCACCTGCGCGGCACGCTGGACAACCTCGCCGAGGCCATGTTCGGCTCCGGCATCATCACCCGGCTGCGCCCGTCGTACTTCCCGTTCACCGAGCCGAGCGCCGAGGTCGACCTGGTCTGCTTCGTGTGCCGGGGGGAGTCGGTAGGCAACCCCGACCGCCCGTGCCGCACCTGCAACAGCGAGGGGTGGATCGAGTGGGGCGGCTGCGGGATGGTCAATCCGCGTGTCCTCGTCGCCTGCGGCATCGACCCGGAGCGCTACTCCGGCTTCGCGTTCGGCATGGGCATCGAGCGGACGGTGATGTTCCGCAACAGCGCCGAGGACATGCGCGACATGGTCGAGGGTGACGTCCGGTTCACTGCTGCCTTCGGAACGGAAGCCTGATGCGCGCCCCCGTCGCCTGGATCGCGGAGTTCGTCGACCTGCCCGAGGGGCTGACGCCGCGCGAGCTCGGTGATGCACTGGTGCGGGTCGGGCTGGAGATCGAGAAGGTCGAGTCCGGCGCCGACGGGCTGAGCGGCCCCATCGTCGTCGGTCAGGTCCTGTCCTTCGACGACGAGCCGCAGAAGAACGGCAAGACGATCCGCTGGTGCCAGGTGGACGTCGGCGAGAGCGAGCCCCGCGGGATCGTCTGCGGTGCACACAACTTCGCCACCGGCGACCTCGTCGTCGTCGCACTGCCCGGCGCCGTGCTGCCCGGCGGGTTCGCCATCGGTGCCCGCAAGACGTACGGCCATGTCTCCGACGGGATGATCGCCTCGGTGCGCGAGCTGGGCATCGGCGACGATCACGCCGGCATCCTGGTGCTGCCGCCGGGTTCGGCCACGCCGGGGGGCGACGCGGTCGACGTGCTCGGTCTCCGCGACGCCGTTCTCGACATGGCCGTCACACCGGACCGTGGCTACTGCCTGTCCATGCGCGGCCTGGCCCGCGAGGCCTCCGCGGCGCTCGGCGTGCCGTTTCATGACCTCCGACTGGACCTGCCTCCCGTCGACGGTGCCGCGTATCCCGTCACGGTCGACGACCCGGAGGGCTGCGACCAGTTCTCCGCGCGCGCCATCACCGGTCTGGATCCGGCCGCGCCCAGCCCGGAGTGGATGACCAACCGGCTGCGCCAGGCCGGCATGCGGCCGATCTCGCTGGCGGTCGACGTCGCGAACTACGTGATGCTGGAGACCGGGCAGCCGTTGCACACGTTCGACCGCGCCAAGCTGACCGGCCCGATCGGGGTGCGGCGTGCCCAGCCGGGGGAGAAGCTGACCACGCTCGACGATGCCGTTCGTGTGCTGGATCCGGACGACCTCGTGGTGACCGACGATTCCGGCCCGATCGCGCTCGCTGGCGTGATGGGCGGGGCATCGACGGAGGTGGACGAGACGACCACCGACATCGTCCTGGAGGCGGCGCACTGGCACGCCGCGTCGATCGCACGCGCGGTGCGCCGGCACAAGCTCCCCAGTGAGGCCGCCAAGCGATTCGAGCGCGGCGTGGACCCCGCGATCGCCGGCGTCGCCCTGCAGCGGTGCGTCGACCTGCTCGTCCAGTACGGCGGCGCGTCGCCCGTGGCCGGTTACACCGTCGTCGGTGCGGGCCCCGCGACTTCCCTCGTCGCGCTGCATTCCAGCCGCCCGGCCGCGCTGGCCGGGATGCCGATCGACCGCGACGCCGTCGTCCAGCGGCTGACCGAGGTCGGCTGCGTCGTCGACGGCGCCGACGTGCTGCAGGTGCAGCCGCCCAGCTGGCGCCCCGATCTCACCGACCCCGCCGACCTGATCGAGGAGGTCGTCCGCCTCGAGGGGTACGACCGGATCCCGTCGATCCTGCCGTCCCCGCCCCCCGGCCGCGGCCTGACCGAGCCGCAGCGGCTGCGGCGCACCGTCTCGCGTGCCCTGGCCGCGGCGGGGTTCGCCGAGGTGCTCAGCTACCCGTTCGTCGCGCCGGCGGTGCACGACTCGTTCGGGCTGGCCGCCGACGACCCGCGCCGCCGGGCGCTCCGGCTGGCCAACCCGCTGTCCGACGCCGAGCCGGAGCTGCGCACGTCACTGCTCCCCGGCCTGCTTGCGGCGCTGAACCGCAACGTCGGCCGCGGCAACCGTGACCTCGCGCTCTTCGAGATAGGGCTGGTGTACCTGCCCGTGGCGGATGCGCCGACGATGCCGCGCCCCGGCGTGGACCACCGCCCCAGCGATGCGGAACTCACCGCGCTGGATGCCGCCCTGCCCCGCCAGCCGCGCCACGCGGCGGTCGCGCTCAGCGGCGACTTCGAGCTGCGCGGTTGGTGGGGCGAAGGGCGTCGCGCCGATTGGTCCGACGCCATCGAGGCGGCGCGGGCCGTCGCGGCCGCGGCCCGCGTGGAGTTCGACTTCCGCCGGGCTGACGTCCCCCCGTGGCATCCGGGCCGCTGCGCCGCGGTACTGCTGGACGGCAAGGTGATCGGCCACGCCGGCGAGCTCCATCCGCGGACGATCGGGGCGCTGGGGCTCCCCGAGCGGACCGCCGCCATGGAGCTCGACCTGGATGCCCTCCCGCCGCCGCCACCGGCCGCTGCCCCCAAGCTGTCCAGTTACCCGCCCGTGCTGCTGGACGTCGCGCTCGTGGTCCCGGCCGGTGTCGCGGCCGCCGATGTGCTGGCCGCCGTCCGCGAAGGTGCCGGGCCGCTGCTCGAGTCCGTCCGGCTGTTCGACGTCTACGTCGACGAGCAGCGGCTCGGCACCGGGCTCAAGTCGCTGGCGTTCGCGCTGCGCTTCCGCGCGCCCGACCGCACCCTCACCGTCGACGAGGCATCAGCCGCGCGCGACGCGGCGATCGCCCGGGCCGCGGCGGCGGTCGGAGCTCAGCTCCGCACGTGAGCTCACCCGGCCGCGCGCGATCGATCCGGTGGCCGCGTTCGTATGAAGTTGCGCTGTAGTGCATAATCGTGTGCATGGGTCATCAGGTCGCGGTCGCGGGTGCCAGCGGGTATGCCGGCGGCGAGGTGCTGCGGCTCGTCGCGTCCCACCCGGACCTCGACGTCGTCGCCGTGACAGCACACGGCAATGCCGGTGAGCCGGTGGGTTCAGTCCACCCGAACCTCCGTTCGCTGGCCCACCTGAGCTTCGCCGCTACGACACCCGAGGCGCTCGCCGGCGCCGACCTGGTGTTTCTCGCGCTGCCGCACGGCGCAGCAGCCACCCTGGCCGGTGAGCTCGCGCCGGATCAGCGCGTCGTCGACCTCGGCTCGGACCACCGGCTCACCGACGCCGCCGCGTACGAGCGGTATTACGGCGGACAGCCCGCCCCGGCATGGACCTACGGCCTGCCCGAGCTGCCCGGCCAGCGGGCGGCGATCGCGAACAGCACCCGGGTCGCGAACACCGGCTGTCACGCGGTTGCGGTCATCCTCGCGATCGCGCCGCTCCTCGCGGCGGGCGTGGCCGCGGCCGAGGACATCGTGGTTACGTCCGCCAGCGGCACCTCCGGTGCCGGGCGCTCATCTGCCGCGCACCTGCTCGGCAGCGAGGTGATGGGTGACCTGTCCGCCTACAAGGTCGGCGCGCACCGGCACGTGCCCGAGATCAAGCAGGCCACTGGCGCCCGCTCACTGACCATGACGCCGGTGCTCGCGCCGATGCCCCGGGGCATCCTCGCCTCCGTGGCACTGCGGCCGACCGGCAGCGCGGGAGAGTCGGCCGTGCGTGCCGTCCTCGAGGCCGCATACGCCGACGAGCCGTTCGTCCACCTCCTGCCGCACGGGCAGCAGCCGCACACCGCGGCCACGGCGGGCTCCAACTCGGCGCAGCTACAGGCCGTCCTCGACGCCGACTCGGGACGCATCGTCGTCACCTGCGCCATCGACAATCTCGGCAAGGGGGCCGCCGGCCAGGCCGTCCAGGACGCCAACCTGATGCTCGGCCTGCCCGAGACCGCCGGCCTGAGCACGGACGGAGTCGCACCGTGAGCGTCACAACAGCAACTGGCTTCAGCGCCGCCGGCGTGGCAGCCGGCATCAAGACCAGCGGCGCACCGGACGTCGCAGTCGTCCGCAACGAAGGGCCCGGCGACGCGGCGGCCGCGGTCCTCACCGCCAACCGGGTCCAGGCCGCGCCCGTCCTCTGGACGCGGCAGGCCATCGCCGACGGACGGCTGAAGGCCGTCGTCCTCAACTCCGGCGGCGCGAACGCATGCACCGGACCCGACGGCTTCGCCGACACGCACCGGACCGCTGAGCACGCAGCCGCCGCACTCGGGCTGGGCGCCGGTGAGGTGGCGATCTGCTCCACGGGGCTGATCGGCGAGCGGTTGCCGATGCAGCGGCTGCTCGGCGGTGTCGACGCCGCCTGCCACGCGCTGAGCCGGCGCGGGGGAGCCGACGCGGCGGATGCGATCCGTACCACCGACACGGTGACCAAGCAGGCGGCGCTCACCGACCAGGCCGGCTGGAGTGTCGGCGGCATGGCCAAGGGCGCGGGCATGCTCGCCCCCAGCCTCGCGACGATGCTTTGCGTGCTCACCACCGATGCCGCCCTGGACGCCGCCGAGCTGGACGCAGCGCTCCGGGCGGCCACGCGCACCACGTTCGACCGGCTGGACTCCGACGGCTGCATGTCCACGAACGACACGGTGATCCTCATGAGCAGCGCCGCCTCCGCCGTCCGCCCGGACACGGCCGCATTCACCGCGGCGCTGACCGAGGTGTGCGCGGATCTTGCCCGGCAGCTGCTCGCCGATGCCGAGGGGGCGACGAAAGAGGTGGCCATCGAGATCACCGGCGCCGCGAGCGAGGACGACGCGGTCGAGGTGGGGCGCTCGATCGCCCGCAACAACCTGCTCAAGTGCGCGCTGTTCGGCAACGACCCGAACTGGGGGCGGGTACTGGCTGCCATCGGCACCACCGCGGCCGCCTTCGAGCCCGACCAGCTCGACGTCGCCATCAACGGCGTCCAGGTCTGCCGCGGCGGTGCCTCCGGTGAGCCGCGCGAGAAGGTCGACCTCACCGGCCGCGAGGTCAGCATCGTCGTCGATCTGCACGCCGGCGACAGCGCGGCGACCATCTGGACGAACGACCTCAGCCACGCCTACGTCGAAGAGAACTCGGCGTACTCGTCATGAGCACCGGACAGCCCGTGCGGTCCTCGAGCAGGGCGCAGGCGCTGGAGAAAGCAGCCGTCCTGGTCGACGCGCTGCCCTGGCTGGAGCGCTTTCACGGCAAGATCGTCGTGGTCAAGTACGGCGGCAACGCGATGACCAGCCCCGAGCTGCAACGCGCCTTCGCCGAGGACGTCGTCTTCCTGCGCTACGCGGGGCTGAAGCCGGTCGTCGTCCACGGCGGCGGCCCGCAGATCACCGAGCACCTCCGCCGGCTCGGTATCGAGACCGAGTTCCGCGGCGGACTGCGCGTGACCACGCCGGAGGCCATGTCCGTCGTGCGGATGGTGCTCGTCGGCCAGGTCAACGGCGACGTCGTGAACCTCATAAACGACCACGGTCCGTTCGCCGTCGGCCTCTCGGGCGAGGACGGCGGGATGCTCACGGCTGAGCGGCGCCCGGCGATCGTCGACGGTGCGCCGATCGACGTCGGCCAGGTCGGGGACGTCGTCGACGTCGACCCGGCTACGGTGCACGCGCTCATCGACGCCGGCCGGATACCTGTCATCGCCACCGTCGCGCGCGGCACGGACGGTTTGACCTACAACGTCAACGCCGACACCGCCGCGGCTGCCGTCGCGGTCGGCCTCGGCGCGGAGAAGCTCGTCGTGCTAACCGACGTCGAGGGGCTCTATGCCGACTGGCCCGCCAGCACCGAGGTGATCAG
Organism: Pseudonocardiales bacterium; assembly: GCA_032160565.1. Classification (GTDB taxonomy): domain Bacteria; phylum Actinomycetota; class Actinomycetes; order Mycobacteriales; family Jatrophihabitantaceae; genus RYN-117. The sequence continues at coordinate 7,355 of JAVHVL010000377.1, forward strand.
CCAGATCGGATCCGACGAGCTGGCCACGCTTCTGCCCGGGCTGTCCAGCGGCATGGTGCCGAAGATGGAGGCCTGCCTTCGCGCCGTCGAGGGTGGCGTGCCGCGGGCACACGTCCTCGACGGCCGGGTGCCGCACGCGCTGCTGCTCGAGATCTTCACCTCGGAAGGTGTCGGCACCATGGTCCTGCCCAGTAAGGAGTTGTCATGACGCTTTCGAGCCGCTGGGACGCGGTGATGATGCCGAACTACGGCACGCCGCCGCTGGCGCTGGACCACGGCGCCGGGGTGCGCGTCTGGGACGACGCAGGCCGCGCGTACCTCGACTTCGTCGCCGGCATCGCGGTGTCTGCCCTCGGCCACGCCCACCCGGCGATCGTCGAGGCGGTTTCCGCGCAGGTCCCGCGGCTGGCGCACACGTCCAACCTGTTCATGCATGAGCCGGGCATCCGCCTGGCCGAGCGGCTCGTCGAACTGCTCGGCGTGCCTGCGCGGGTCTTCTTCAGCAACAGCGGCGCCGAGGCAACGGAGTGTGCCGTCAAGCTGGCGCGCAAGCACGGTCGTGCGCTGGACCCCGACGGCGGCCGGCTGGAGATCGTCGCCGCGCACGGCAGCTTCCACGGCCGCACCCTTGGCGCGCTCTCGATCACCGGGAACGCGGCCAAGCGCGAGCCGTTCGAGCCGCTGCCGGCCCCGGTCACGTTCGTCGACTACGGCGACGTGCCCGCCATGCGCGCAGCCGTCACCGACCGTACGGCCGCGGTGTTCGTCGAGCCCACGTTGGGCGAGGGCGGCGTCGTGCCTGCGCCGCCCGGCTACCTGGCCGCCATCCGTTCGATCTGCGATGCCACCGGCGCGCTGCTCGTCGTCGACGAGGTGCAGAGCGGTATCGGCCGCACCGGTCACTGGTTCGCCAGCCTGGCCGAGGGGGTACGGCCGGACGTCATCACGCTCGCCAAGGGGCTGGGCGGCGGGCTGCCGATCGGTGCCTGCCTCGGCGTCGGCGCGGCGGGCGACCTCTTCGCGCCGGGCGATCACGGCTCCACGTTCGGCGGCAACCCGGTCGCGTGTGCCGCGGCGCTGGCCGTGCTCACCACGATCGCCGAGGAGCACCTGCTCGATAGCGTCAAGCGCGTCGGGGAGCACCTCGCCGACGGCCTCGGCGACATCGACAGCCCGCTCGTGGCCGGCGTTCGCGGTAGCGGCCTGTGGCGGGCGGTCGTGCTGACCCAACCGCTGGCCGGCGCCGTGGAGGCGGCCGCCCGCGCCAACGGACTGCTCGTCAACGCCGTCAAGCCGGACGTCGTCCGGCTCGCCCCGCCGCTCATCCTCACCGAGGCCGATGTCGACGAAGCGCTGCCGATGCTCCGCGACGCCATCAGGGACACGGTGCAATGACCCGCCATTTCCTCCGCGACGACGACCTGTCGCCCCAGGAGCTGGCTGAGGTCCTCGACCTCGCCGAGGCGATGAAGGCGGATCGGCATCGGCATCGACCGCTGCACGGGCCGATGTCCGTCGCGCTGATCTTCGACAAGCCGACGCTGCGCACCCAGCTGTCGTTCTCCGCCGGCGTGGCCGAACTCGGGGGCTCCCCGATCGTCGTCGACACGCATCTCGCCAACATCGGCGTGCGCGAGTCCATCGCCGACACCACTCGAGTGATCAGCCGTCAGGTCGCGGCGATCGTGTGGCGGACGTTCGGGCAGGAGCGCATCGAGGAGATGGCGGCGCTGAGCCCCGTCCCGGTGATCAACGCGCTCACCGACCAGTTCCACCCGTGCCAGATCCTGGCTGACCTGCTGACGATCCGGGAGCACAAGGGCAGCCTCGCCGGACTCACGTTCTGCTACGCCGGCGACGCCGCGAACAACATGGCGAACTCCTACCTCCTCGGCGGCGCCGCGGCGGGCATGCACGTCCGCATCACCGGACCGCAGGGCTACCAGCCGGCGCCGGAGATCGTCGCTGACGCCGAACGGATCGCGGCCACCACCGGCGGCTCGATCCTCGTCACGTCCGACGCCGACGCGGCCTTCACCGGCGCCGACGTGATCGCGACGGACACCTGGGTCTCGATGGGGCAGGAGAGGGAGAAGGCCGAACGGGCAACGCCGTTCCGCCCGTACACAGTCGATGCCGCCGCCCTGAAGCGGGCCGCCACGGATGCCATCGTGCTGCATTGCCTGCCGGCGTACCGCGGCATGGAGATCACTGCCGACGTGATCGACGGCCCGCAGAGCGCGGTGTGGGACGAGGCGGAGAACCGGCTGCACGCGCAGAAGGCGCTGCTCACCTGGCTGCTGGAGCACCAGTGATGGCGGGGGCCAAGCGTGGCACGGAGGCGTCCGTCCACGAGCTCAACAGCAAGGCCGCGCGCCATTCCCGGATCCTGGCCATCGTCAGCGGCCGCAACGTCCGCTCACAGGCCGAGCTCGCCAAGGCCCTCGACGACGAGGGGTTCCACGTCACGCAGGCGACGCTCAGCCGCGACCTCGACGAGCTGGGCGCCGTGAAGCTGCGCACCCCGGACGGTGGCCATCCCATCTACGTCGTGCCGGAGGACGGCGCCCCGCTCGCCGCCCGGCAGGCCGACGACGCCACGCCGCACCGCCTCGCTCGGCTGCTCGGGGAGCTGTTGATCTCCGCGGAGGCCAGCGCGAACATGGCCGTGCTCCGAACGCCGCCGGGAGCGTCGAACTTCCTGGCCAGCGCGCTCGACCGGGCCGGCCTGCCGTCGGTGCTAGGCACCGTCGCGGGGGATGACACGATTCTCGTGGTGAGCCGCGACCCCGCGGGTGGGCAGGCGCTCGCCGACGAACTCGTCCGACTCTCGAACACCAACCCGCATCCTTCGAAGGGGAACACCTCATGACCAGGCGCATCGTCCTTGCCTACTCCGGCGGACTCGACACGTCGGTGGCGATCGGCTGGATCGCCGCGGAGACCGGCGCAGAGGTCGTGGCCGTCGCCGCCGACGTCGGACAGGGCGGCGAGGACATGGACGTCATCCGGCAGCGCGCACTCGACTGCGGCGCCGTCGAGTCCGTCGTCCTCGATCTGAAGCACGAGTTCGCCGAGGAGTACTGCCTGCCCGCCCTGCGCACGAACGCGCTGTACCTCGAGCGCTATCCGCTCGTCTCCGCGCTGTCGCGGCCCATCATCGCCAAGCATCTCGTCGACGCCGCTGCGTACCACGGAGCCGACACCGTCGCGCACGGTTGCACCGGCACGGGCAACGACCAGGTTCGCTTCGAGGTCGGTATCGGTGCGCTGGCACCGGATCTGCACGTGATCGCCCCGGTGCGCGACTCGGGCATGACCCGCGACAAGGCGATCGCCTTCGCCGAGGAGAAGGGGCTGCCGATCGACCAGTCGAAGCGCTCGCCGTACTCCGTCGACCAGAACCTCTGGGGGCGCGCCGTCGAGACCGGCTTCCTCGAGGACCCGTGGAATGCCCCGATCGAGGACGTCTACTCCTACACCTCGCCCCCGAGTGCTGACTCGGACGAGGTGATCATCTCCTTCGACAACGGCGCGCCCACCGCCATCGACGGCCGCCCCGTCACCGTGCTGGAGGCGATCCTCGAACTGAACAGGCGCGCCGGCGCCCAGGGCATCGGCCGCCTCGACATGGTCGAGGATCGGCTCGTCGGCATCAAGAGCCGCGAGGTGTACGAGGCGCCGGGCGCGATCGCGCTGATCAGGGCGCACCAGGAGCTCGAGGACCTCACCGTCGAGCGCGACCTGCGCCGCTTCAAGTTCGGCGTCGAGCAGCGCTGGACCGAGTTGGTGTACGACGGCCTCTGGTTCAGCCCGCTCAAGCGCGCGCTGGACGACTTCGTCGCCTCCTCGCAGCAGCACGTGACGGGTGACATCCGGCTGCGGCTCTCGGGCGGCCAGGCGGTGCCGACGGGGCGACGCGGCAGTGGCTCGCTGTACGACTTCGAACTGGCCACCTACGACACCGGCGACACGTTCGACCAGTCCCTGGCCAAGGGCTTCGTGCAGCTGTGGGGACTGCCCAGCCGGATCGCCGCGCGTCGCGACCTGCGGTCCTCGTGAGCGAGGAGACGACCCGCCTCTGGGGTGGCCGCTTCTCCGGCGGACCCTCGGAGGCGCTGGCCAAACTCTCCCTGTCCGTGCACTTCGACTGGCGGCTGGCTCCGTACGACCTGCGCGCGTCGAAGGCGCACGCCCGGGTGCTGCACCGCGCAGGGCTCCTCACCGACGACGAGGCCACCCGCATGCTGCTGGCTATCGACGAGCTCGACGAGGCGGTCCGCACCGGCGACTTCCGCCCCACTGTCGCCGACGAGGACGTGCACACCGCCCTGGAACGAGGGCTGCTCGAGCGCCTCGGCACGCTTGGGGGCAAGCTGCGCGCCGGCCGCAGCCGCAACGACCAGGTCGCGACCGACCTGAGGATGTACCTGCGCGACCACGTCCGGCGGATCGTCCTCGCGGTCGCGGACCTTGAGACGGCGCTGATCACCGTGGCCGAGCAGCACCGCGGCGTGGCGATGCCGGGCATGACGCACCTGCAGCACGCCCAGCCAGTTCTGCTCGCGCACCACCTCCTCGCCCACGTGCAGGCGCTCGCCCGCGACGTGGATCGGCTGCGTGACTGGGACCGCCGCGCCGCCGTGTCGCCGCTCGGCTCGGGGGCATTGGCCGGCTCTTCGCTGCCTCTCGACCCCGCCGCCGTCGCGGCGGAGCTGGGCTTCGACCGCCCCGCCGCGAACTCCATCGACGCGGTGTCCGACCGTGACTTCGCCGCGGAGTTCCTGTTCGCGGCCGCGCTGCTGGGCGTGCACCTGTCGCGGATCGGCGAGGAGGTCGTCCTCTGGGCCACGCCGGAGTTCGGCTGGGTCCGCCTCGACGACGCCTGGTCGACCGGGTCGTCGATCATGCCGCAGAAGAAGAACCCGGACATCGCCGAGCTCGCGCGTGGCAAGTCCGGCCGGCTGATCGGCAACCTCACCGGGCTGCTCGCGACCCTCAAGGGGCTGCCGCTCGCCTACGACCGTGACCTGCAGGAGGACAAGGAGCCGGTCTTCGACACCGTCGACCAGTTGCTGATGCTGCTGCCTGCCGTGGCCGGGATGATTGCCACGCTCGGCATCGACGACGAACGGCTGTCGGCAGCTGCCCCCGCCGGGTTCGCGCTGGCCACCGATGTCGCCGAATGGCTGGTCCGCAAGGGCGTGCCGTTCCGCGATGCGCACGAAATCAGCGGTTCCTTCGTGTACTACTGCGAACAGCGCGGGCTCGACCTGCCGGACCTCACCGACGAGCAGCTGGCCGAGGTCGATCCGCAGCTGACGCCGGAGGTGCGCGGCGTGCTGTCCGTGCCCGGGGCCCTGCGGGCGCGATCCTCGGTCGGTGGCACCGCACCGGAGCGCGTCGCCGAGCAGTCTGCGGCGCTCATCGACGTCGTGCACGAGCAGGTCGCCTGGGCCAACGCGCAGCAGGGGTTGTAGCTGGTGGTCGTCGCGCGTGAGCTGCTCGCGATTCCCGCGCTGCGGCTGGCGCCGCGGCTGCTCGGTGCCGTCATGGTCTCGACCGTGGACGGGGCGGAGGTCGCGGTCCGCCTCACCGAGGTGGAGGCCTACGCCGGGGTGGCCGACCCAGCCTCCCACGCCTACCGTGGCGTGACCCGCCGGACCGAGGTCATGTTCGGCCCGCCGGGTTACCTGTATTGCTACTTCACCTACGGCATGCACTGGTGCGCCAACATCGTCTGCGATGTGGACGGTCATGCTTCCGCGGTGCTCCTTCGCGCGGGCGAGGTGATCCGCGGCCTGGACGTGGCTCGCTCGCGGCGCCCGGCCGCACGCACCGGAGCCGAACTCGGCCGTGGACCGGCCCGGCTCGCCACCTGCCTCGGCCTGGGCGCGCTGCAGAACGGGGTGGACCTGTGCGATCCGGCCGGCCCCGTGCGCCTGGAATCCCTGCCCCGCCGCCGCGCGCCCGGCGTCCGCTCCGGGCCCCGCGTCGGCATCTCTGCCGCGCAGGAGCGCCCATGGCGGTTCTGGTTGCCCGACGAGCCGTCGGTCTCGACGTTCCGGACGGGCGGGCGCAACCGGCCCGGTCGTGACCGGCAGACTGACAGCCGTGAGTGACGAGCCCAGCTCCCCGAATGCCCTGACGCCCGGTGCCCTGACCCCGGGTGCCCAGCCTCCTGATGACCTGGCCCTGGAGGCCCTCCCCGCGGCGCTGCGCGACGCGTACGAGGTCCTCGCCTCGGGCGCCGCGCAGATCCTTCCGGCAGACGGCTTGGCCGAGCGGCTACAGGCAGCCGCGCGCGAGAAGCGCCCGCTGCGCGTCAAGCTGGGCATCGACCCGTCCGGCAGCGACCTCACGCTGGGGCACGCCGTCGTGCTGCGCAAACTGCGCCAGTTCCAGGACTTGGGCCACACCGCGGTTCTCGTGGTCGGCGGCTTCACCGGCCAGGTCGGCGACCCGTCCGGACGCACCGCGACGCGGGTCGCCCAGACTGCCGACCAGGTGATCGCGAACGCCACGGGCTATTTCGAGCAGCTGATGCGGATCCTCGACCCCGACCGGGTCGAGGTGGTGAACAACGCCGACTGGCTCGCGACCATGCAGGTCACGGAGATGCTCGGCTATACCCGCGAGATCACCGTTGCCCAGTTGTTGGAGCGCGACGATTTCTCCCGCCGCTTCGCCGCCAGGCAGCCGATCACCCTCTCGGAGTTCTTCTACCCGCTGTTGCAGGGCATCGACTCCGTCGAGGTCCGTGCCGACATCGAGCTCGGCGGCACGGACCAGACGTTCAACAACCTGGTCGGGCGGGAGCTGCAGCGCTCCCGCGGCCAGGCGCCCCAGGTGGTGCTCACCGTCCCGTTGCTGGTCGGCACCGACGGCGTGGAGAAGATGGGTAAGTCGCTCGGCAACTACATCGCGATCAATGAGCCGGCCCCTGAGCAGTTCGGGAAGCTGATGAGCATCCCGGACGAGGTCGTCGGTACCTACGCGCGGCTGTGCACGGCCCTGCATCCCCGTGAGGTCGAGGCCCTGGAGGCTGACGTCGCGGCCGGGGGAGCGGCGGCCAACCGCGCGAAACGGCGTATGGCGCGGGAGGTTGTCGCGCTTTACCACGGCCCGGAAGCCGCCGAGCAGGCCGAGGAGCGCTTCGATGCGATCTTCAAGCGACACGAGCTGCCGGCCGACGTGCCAGAGCGCCCGCTGCCGGACGGCGACCCAGTCCACCTGCCCGCTGCCCTAGTGGCGGCCGGGCTGGCCACCAGCAGCAGCGCGGCCCGCCGGGACATCGACGCCGGTGCGGTACGCATCGACGGTCAGCCCGTTCCGGCCCGGCAGTACGACGTGCCGCGGGCGGCGGTGGCCGGCAGGGTCCTCGCCTCCGGGAAGCGCCGCGCTGCGCGCCTCGTCGACCGCCCCTGAGTGGCCCACGTCACAACATCGACGCCCGGCCGCGCGCCCGTCGGCGCGGCCTGCGTGAGCTGCAAAGCGCCCGAATTTGCTGGCCTGCGGCGCGATCCAGCACGGATTTGACTCCAACCCGCTCGGGTCATAATCTTCTCCTTGTTCGACGCACGGAGCCACCAAGGCCCGCCGGGAAGCCGGTGCGAGACCAGGTGGGGCCGGTCGGACAAAGTCCCCCAAGTGCGACGCGCCACGGCAAGCCGTGTGCGGCGACCAAGTGGGAAGCGGGCGGAGCCGGTCAGGTTTGACCGAGCGCATCCGACCGAGTAACGTATCTCGGGTTGCCCCGGAACGGTCCGAAAGGGCCGCGGCGGTGTGCGTCCGCTCCTTGAGAACTCAACAGCGTGCCGAAAGTTAGTGCCATGAAATAACTCTCGTCCACTTATCTGGTTAGCCAGAGAAGTGAAAGAGATTCCTTTGGTACATCGAGCAGATGAAAGTCCAGCTCGTATGAACCAGTGATTGAAACCGTCGCCAAGACGGTAACTTTCTGTGTCGACACACCCGGCTCTGCCGGGGAGTCAAATATACCTTCACGGAGAGTTTGATCCTGGCTCAGGACGAACGCTGGCGGCGTGCTTAACACATGCAAGTCGAGCGAGGCCCTTCCTTCGGGAAGGTGCCCTAGCGGCGAACGGGTGAGTAACACGTGGGCAACCTGCCCCTAGCACTGGGATAACTCCGGGAAACCGGGGCTAATACCGGATATGACCTTCGAGGGCATCCTCGGAGGTGTAAAGGATTCTGGCTAGGGATGGGCCCGCGGCCTATCAGCTTGTTGGCGGGGTAACGGCCCACCAAGGCGACGACGGGTAGCCGGCCTGAGAGGGCGACCGGCCACACTGGGACTGAGACACGGCCCAGACTCCTACGGGAGGCAGCAGTGGGGAATATTGCACAATGGGCGAAAGCCTGATGCAGC
>JAVHVL010000387.1:0-4863 GCA_032160565.1 Pseudonocardiales bacterium
GCTCAGGCTGGATTCGCGTGTCACCGACCTGCACGAGACGATGCGCACCGGCAACTTCGACGCGGCGTTCCTGGCCGTCGGCGCCCAGCTGAGCCACCGCGCCTACATCCCGGCCGGGCAGGCGGCACGCATCCTCGACGCACTGTCGGTGCTGGGCAGCGCCGCGGACGGTGAGCGCCCTCAGGCTGGGGCGCTCCGTGATCGTGTACGGCGGCGGCAACACCGCGATGGATGCCGCACGAACCGCCCGCCGCCTCGGCGCCGAGGAGGCGATCGTCGTCTACGCCGCACGCAGGCGCAGATGCCGGCGAACGAGATCGAGCTGCACGAGGCCCTGGACGAGGGTGTGCAGGTCAAGTGGCTACGCGCCATCACCGCGGTCGGCGACGGCACGATGACGCTGGCGAAGATGCGCCTCGACGATAACGGCGTGCCGAAGGCAACCGGTGAGTTCGAGGAGTTGGCCGGCGACGCGGTCATCCTCGCCCTCGGCCAGGACGTGGACCGCAGCCTGCTGGACACCGTCCCCGGGCTGGAGATCGCCGGCGGGGTCGTCCAGGTCGACGCGACGATGATGACCGGCTGCGCCGGCGTGTTCGCCGGCGGCGATGCCGTTCCGTCCCAGCGGTCGGTAACGGTGGGCATCGGGCACGGCAAGGCCGCTGCGCGCAACATCGACGAGTGGCTGCGCAGGGTCACGCCGGCCGGCGGCCAGCCGGCGCCGGCGCCGGTGGCCTTCGACCAGCTGAAGCCCTGGTACTACAGCGACGCGCCGCACGCGGTACGCCCGCGGCTGGACCTAGGTAGAGGCCACCATGCGGCGCGCGCTCCCGATCCCGCACTTGGCCCTGCGAATCGGCGACCCCATGACGCTCCTGGATCTCATCGACGCCGCCGAGGACGCCGTCGTCGACCTGGACGCTGCTGCACGAATTCGGCCACATGGCGCTCGGCCATGTGGGGGAGCCTGTGCTGTCTGTCGCGGTGAAGTCGACGCACGTGGCGAACCCGATCGCCTCGTGGCTGATCCGCATGGATTCATCAACGGGGAAGTCGACCTTCAGAATCTACGCGCCGAATTCCAGACAGAACGTGCTTGTCGCGACGGAATCTGCACTAACTGTGCAGACGCACCACAGGAACGAAGACCCTGTCGCGCAGCGATCATGTGACGGGCGGTCCGGCGGCCGCCGGAGTAGCAGGACCAATTCAGGGACCATCTTATGCCGTCTTCCTTCCCCCGATCCGGTGCGGGCAGTTAGTTCTGTCAACCATCGGACTCGACACGAACCAGATTGCCGAGTCCTTCGTTACGAGGGAGACGTTCATGGACCGGACGAGTCTGGTACGGGTCGCAGTCTCCCTTGTGGTGGGAACCTCTTTCCTGGTACCGCTTGCGGCACCCGCAGACGCCGACGCGACCTCCGCGACGAGCGCTTCCAAACGCACAATCGTCGACTCACCGTCGGGCGAGACGCTGTATGTGACGAACGATGGGAACTGCGCGAACGTTTCGGTGCGTGAAGAAGCGTCGAGCGCCGGTGGCTTCAACGACGTCGGTGTCACCCACGAGTTGTCCTATGGCTTGGACAACGCTTGTCACGTCGTGGTCCTCTTCAGCAGTACGACGAAGTCAATCGCGATGGCAAGCACGGCTTCGGCGACCTTGGAAACGGCATCCGCTACCGGCGGCGCGGGGGACCAAACTGCTTCCGCTGCCTCACAATCGGTGGCGATCGCCGCGAGCTGTGGCTACTGGGGCAACGTGGTTCACGGATCTCAAACGCTGCAGGACGTCATCAACATCGATATCGGCAAGTACCGTTACGGCCACGATCGGAACTGGAACGCGTGCTCGAACATCTCGAAGTTCATCCAGTGGTGGATGGCCGACTCGACGTCGGTCGGTTGGAACCACCCAAACACCCCGGTCATCGACGGATACGACTCCGCATGGCACACCTATGCGGCGAACGGTTACGGGCATGGCTCGTTCCACAGCGACTTCCTGTGGTGCAATTTCCAGGCCGGCCAGAACTACAACATGTATACAAACCTGGTGTCGTACGCATCGGGAAGTTATAACGCTCACTTCTCGCAGTCCAGGGTCTGCAGCGGTACGCACATGGCCACAGCCAAGAAGGCGGACCTCACGCGAGCGGCTTGGTAGCGGCCCGCGTGCGAGTGCGGGGCGCGGCCGTAGCCACCGTGGTTGCTGCCACGCTAGCGGCCTGCGTGCACAAGCCAAGCGGACGGGTGGAACATTCCAGCAGTCTGCCCGGGAAGGGCGTCGGCGTCGGACACTCCTACCTGCTGCCACAGCCGCCATCTGGTTTCCAGATAGGCGGGTGCAGCCGAGTTCCCAGGCGATGAGCAGGCGCAGGCACACCCGTACGCGCTCACGCTGTACTCGGTCAAGCCTGATTCCACGACCAATGATGCGCCCGTAGGCGCCGACCTCGCGGTGTTCAGCCGGCCTGTCGGCCCGCCGACGTCGGCCAGTTCCCGCGAGCAGTTGCCGCATCTCGGGCCGGCGGGACTTGTCGGCTACCACACGGTCAGCCGAAAGGTCGACCGGATCCTTGTCAGCCGCAACGTGCCCGTGAAAGTCCTGTCTCGCCTGGCATCACTCCCTGAGCGGACCCTCGAGGTTGAGCTATCGACCTACAAGCTCAGCGCTCGCCAGACCGCCGCGAGTGTCCCCGGAAATGGGTCTCTACCGATGCCCATCACCCAGCCTGGCTTCGCGACGTCATACGTCGCGGATGCTGGCCACTCGAGCGGCGACGTTCAACGCTCGGTCGCGATCGGCTCCTATCGCGGGTCTTCGGACGACATCGCCGTCCTGGACTGGTGGTATGGCAGTGGATCGACGGCACAGTCCGGGGCGCGCGAGTACACCTTTCCGGCATTCGCCAGCGCTGACAACGGCCCAGTCCCCGACGCGCACCTCTACGCGGCGATCAAGAACGGTGACGTTCTCCTAGTCCGGTTCGTGGGCGTCGCGCGCGCCGACGAACCGAAGATCGTTGCCGCGGTTACCGCGGTGTCTCCGTCCAATTGGCGTACCTCCACCGGACGCTTCCGGCCCGGCGGGCAGCAGACCACCACGATCGCAGAGTCGCACGACAAGACAACCTGGACGATGACCTTGTCCCAGCAACAGCCCGCAAGCGTCACGCTATGTCTGGTCGTTCCGGCGCTGCAGAACACCGGATGCGTCGCCGGCGAGGAACCACTACCGGCCGGCGAACAGACCGGCCTTGTTGGCTCGGTCGCCGGCTCGAAGCCCTTCGTATTCGGCGTCATCGGACCCGCCGTCAAAGAGGTCATCGTGCACGATCCAGCAGGTGATTTCCATGCCGAGATCACGAGCACGACCAGCGGCGGCAGGGTCTTCGTTGCGCGAGCAACGCCGACGAACGGCGAGGTGGAGATCACCGCGAAAGGCGACGGGCTCGACCTGACCCGCCCCATCCCGGTGACCGGCTAGTTGTGCACACTTGATGCGCCGGACCTCATCAGATCCATTTCCTGAACAGGTCCGAAAAAGGAGGCTGGCCATGGCCCGAAACCACTTCACACTCGTCGCGGCCGAACGTTTCGCGGTGGCCGCGACCGTTCTAGTCGGATGGCTCGCCGTTGTAGATCAACTCATCCATGACGGGTTTACCTCCGGCGGTGGAACGCTGTGGCTCGCGGCGTTCGCGACGGCGGCAACAGCCGGCGCGTCGACGCTCTTCGCCGCAAGCCACACGCATCAGCACGGGCTCCTGGCCCTCGGCCTGGCTATCACCGCGCTCAGCCCGACCGTCTTCGCCTACATACTCAACATCGCGGTGCTGGGACTCGCTATCACCGAGCTCGCGCTGATGGTCGCGTCGACACGCCGACCGCGGCAAACGTCCTCGACGAGGTGATCGGCGAGGACTGCCGGCCACTACTTCGCCGCGCCCCTGCCACTGAGGGCGGGGCGACCGGTGCCTTCATCGGCGTAGCGCGCACGTTGAATGCTGCGGGTGGTGGCCTGGCGGACTCGTCGTCGCCCCGCTCTCTCGAATTGGTCAATCTCCGGCGGGCCGGAACTCGCTTTGCGATCTGGCCGGGCGTGGTCCAGTCGCACAGGACCGCCCGTGAAAGTGCCCGGTGACCGGGCGCGACATTTACAGCGGGGGCACTTCTATTCGGCGAAGATCACCCCTAGAGGCCACCATGCGGCGCGCGATCCCGATCCCGCACCTGGCCCTGCGAATCGGCGACCCCATGACGCTCCTGGATCTCATCGACGCCGCCGAGGACGCCTACGAGCGGTTGATCACCGAGCGCGTCGACTACGCCGAAAAGGTGCTCACCCGCCGCGCCACCCAAGGCGCATCCTGACCCGCACCAGCCGCCTCCGGGACGCGCCGCGTCGCCGTCCGTGGCACGCGCCAGCATGAGAGACCCGGGATTCCGACATTGCGCCCACGACGACGGCGTGCTCTGAGCACGTCGACTTCATGCCGGCATGGTCACGCCGGCCGTGCAGTGGCCGTTGAAGTCCGAGACGAACCGCACGCCGGTGCCGATCCCGGGCGAGCTGGCACTCATGCTCTCCGCGGCGGTGGCCGCGGCCGATAGCACTGCGGTCGTCACGAACGAGCTCGGGCGCCCCGCCGGCCCGTGGGCGATCGAACGGGCGCATCGGGCCGCTCGCGACACCGTGCCCGGTCTGCCGGCGGGCTTTCGCTTCCACGACCTGCGGCACTACTTCGCATCGCTGCTCATCGCCGACGGCGTCGACGTGAAGACGGTCCAGGCCCGGCTCCGTCACGCCAGCGCCAAGACCACGCTCGACGTGTACGGGCACCTCTGGCCCGACAA
>JAVHVL010000440.1:0-13749 GCA_032160565.1 Pseudonocardiales bacterium
CAGCGCGACGATCGGCGGCCTCACCGCCGGTCTGCTCGGCGTGACGGTATTCGACGTGCTCAACGGCGCGCCGTTCACGCTGCCGGAGAAGTTCATCTCGCAGGGCGCACTGCTCGTGACGCCCGACAGCGCCAGCAAGGTGCTCACCGGCATCTACGGCGCCACGCTGCCGTTCGACTGGGCGAAGATGAGCAAGGCCCTGCACCCGACCGATTGGGACCCGCAGACCCTGCTCAACCCGATCGACCCCAAGGAGTACTACGCCGGCATCGCCCAGGATCAGTACAAGCTCAACTCCGCCTGGGATTCCGCCGACATCGCCTCAGTGCGCAGCCAGTACTCGGCCGCCTTCAAGAGCGGCCCGCTGTTCGAGTTCAAGAGCTCGCTGGTGGCATGAGTCGGATTAGTCGCGTGACCGCCGCAACATCACCGCCTTCGCTTACTCGGAGCTGAGCGACTTGCCTGCAACGTCGACGGTCACCCTGACCGGTATCTCCAAGAGCTACGGCGCCGTGCGCGCCCTGCGCGAGGTGTCGCTCGAGGTGCATACCGGTGAGGTACTCGGCCTGATCGGCGAGAACGGCGCCGGCAAGTCGACTCTCATCGGCGTGCTCAGCGGGACGGTCCGTCCCGACACCGGGACGATGACGGTGGACGACGTGCACGCGCCGCTGGGCGACCCGCGCCGGCTCTCCGCCCTCGGCGTCTCGGTCGTGGTGCAAGAGCAGGCGCTCGTCGAGTCGCTACGCGTCTACGAGAACATCTATCTCGGCCGCGAGGCGCTCGTTCGCGGGCGAGGACTGCGGGCGCGGCGGTTGCGCGCGGCCGCCGGAGAGCTGTTGCGCGAGATGCACATCGACGACATCCGTCCCGATGCGCTCGTCGCCGAACTGAGTTACCCGCAACGGCAGCTCGTCGAGATCGCCAAAGCGTTCGCGTCGGCGCAGCTAGCCGAGCGTCCGGCATTGATCCTTCTCGACGAGCCGACCAGCGCGCTCAGCGAGCACGAGGCCGAGCTGCTCTTCTCGCTGATCGAGCGGTGGCGGCCGCGCGCGTCGTTCATCTACGTCTCGCACATCCTGCAGGACGTCCTGCGGCTCAGCAGCCGGTTGCTGGTGCTGCGCGACGGCCGGGTCATCGACACGTTGCCCAGCGACGACGTCGCCCTCGACCGCCTGCACGAGCTGATGGTCGGCCGCGAGCGCAGCACCGACTACTACCGCGAGGACGAGCAGCGCGGTGCCGTCTCGGCCGAGCCGGTCATCCGGGTCACCGGCGCGACCAAGACAGGTGTCTTCGCCGACGTCGACCTGACCGTCCGCCCGGGCGAGGTCGTCGGTGTGGCCGGTGTCGTCGGGTCGGGCAAGTCCGAACTCGCCGCCGCGCTGGCCGGGGCCACCCGACTCGACTCCGGCTCGATCGAGGTCGCCGGCCGGCACCAGCCACGCTGGACGGTGCCGCTCGCGGTCAAGAGCGGCGTCTTCTACGTCCCGCCCGAGCGCGCGACGGACTCGCTGTTCACGACGATGTCCGTCCGCTCGAACATCTCCATCGGGTTCCTCGACATGCTCACCTCTCGGTGGACCCGGTTGCTACGCCTGCGCGATGAGTGGGCCACGGCGGCGCAGCTGGCGAACCGGTTGCAGGTGAAGACCGAGTCCCTGTCGACACCGATTGGTGAGCTGTCCGGCGGCAATCAGCAGAAGGCGGTCTTCGCGCGCTGGATGGCCCGCGAGTGCCGCGTGCTCGTGCTCGACGACCCGACGCGCGGCATCGACGTGGGCACCCGCGAGGAGATCTACACGCTGCTGCGGGGGCTCGCCGCGCGGGGTGTCGGCGTGCTGCTGTGCACCGAATCGCTCGAGGAGATCATCGGCCTCGCCGATCGCATCCTCGTGCTCAAGGACGGCCGGGTGAGCGCGGAGATTGCCGCGTCGGCCACGGCGAAGCCGTCTGAAATCGATGTCGTCCGGCACATGATGTGAGGTTGCAGTGACCATGAACTCTCTCGACGTACTGTCGCCCCCGGCGGCCGGAGGCCCGCAATCCGGAGGAAGGTCAAGGGCGAACGCACTCACCTACCTCGCGCGATACCGCAACATCCTGGTGCCGATCGTCGCCCTGGTGGTACTCGTCGCGTACTTCGGCGCGCGGAACTCGGCGTTCATCTCGACCGGCTCGGCGCAGAACATCGAGCGGCAAATGGCGTTCCTGACCGTGCTCGCACTGGCCGGGACGTTCGTGATCCTGATCGGTGGCATCGATCTCTCGGTCGCCGCCAACGCGACGCTCGCCGGCATTCTGATCGCGAAGTGGCTCGACTCGTACGGCGGCGTGGTGGCGATCCTGCTCGTGCTGCTGGTCGGCGGCCTGGTCGGGCTGGCCAACGGCCTGATCGCGACACTGCTGAAGGTGCCTTCGTTCCTCGTCACGCTGGGCATGATGTCGGTGCTCGACGGCGTCTCGAACACGATCTCGCACGGCGGCCCGGTGTCCTACAACTCGGGCCTGCTGAACACGCTGGTGAACAAGTCCTCGATCAGGGGGGTGCCGAACGGGGCGCTGCTCGCCTTCGTCCTGGTCATCGTCTTCACTGTGCTGGTGTTCGTGACGTCGTACGGTCGGCACATCTACGCCGTGGGCGGCAACGAGCGTGCGGCGCGCCTCAGCGGCGTGCGGGTGCTCTCGGTGAAGCTGTCGGTGTTCGTGCTGTCGGGTGTCATCGCCGCCGTGGCCGGCATCATCCTCACCGGCCAGGCGAGCACCGGCGTGCCACTGGGCGCAGACCCGAGCCTGCTCAACTCGATCGCCGCGATCGTCGTCGGTGGCACGGCGCTGTCGGGCGGCGTCGGCGGCCCGCACCGCACGCTGCTCGGTGCACTGGTGATCGTCATCCTCGGCTCGGGCATGGACATCACGGCGGTTGGCCCGTACACGCAGTTGATCGTGAAGGGCGTGGTCGTCATCGCCGCCGTCGCGCTCACCATCGACCGTCGCCGCTACGGGTTGATCAAGTGACCGAGGGGCGGCTGGCCGGCAAGGTAGCGCTCGTCACGGGTGCCGCGCGGGGCCAGGGTCGCAGCCACGCGGTGCGCTTCGCCGAGGAGGGTGCCGACGTCATCGCGATCGACCTGTGCAGCGACCTGGACAACGTCCCCTACCCGCTGGCGACCCTGGCGGATCTCGACGAGACAGTGCGGGTGGTCGAGGCGCTCGGCCGGCGGGTGGTAGCGCGGCAGGCGGATGTGCGGGACATCGACTCGCTGCGCTCAGCGGTGGACGAAGGCGTGGCCGAGCTGGGCCGCCTCGACGTCGTCTGTGCGAACGCGGGCGTCAACAACCCGGCACCGGCACACGAGCTCGCCGAGTCGGTGTGGTCGGCAGTCGTCGACGTCGATTTGAGCGGCGTGTGGCGTACCTGCAAGCTCGCGATTCCACACATCGTTGCCGGGCAACGCGGCGGCGCCATCGTGCTCACCAGCTCGGCAGCGGGTTTGAAGGGATATGCGAACATCGCGCACTACACGGCTGCGAAGCACGGGGTGAACGGTCTGGTGAAGACACTGGCGCAGGAACTCGCACCTCACCGCATTCGTGTCAACAGCGTGAACCCGACCCAGGTCGACACGCCGATGATCATGAACGAACCGATGTTCGCGCTGTTCTGCCCCGACGTGCCGAACCCCACCCGGGCCGACTTCGCGCCGGTGTCGCAGGCGATGCACCTGCTGCCCATCCCTTGGGTCGAACCGCGCGACGTGAGCAATACCGTTCTGTTCCTGGCCTCGGACGAGGCCCGCTACATCACAGGCGTCGCACTGCCGGTCGATGCCGGCGTGCTCATCAAATGACGAACCGAGGAGTGGACATGGCAGGTCGGGTCGAAGGCAAGGTCGCCTTCATCACCGGTGCGGCGCGCGGGCAGGGACGCAGTCACGCCCTGCGGCTCGCGGAGGAGGGCGCCGACATCATCGCGGTCGACCTCTGCGAGGACATCAAGTCGGTGGACTACCCACTCGCCAGCCGCGCCGACTTCGACGAGACGGTGCGGCGGGTCGAGGAACTCGGGCGGCGGATCGTCGCTCGCGAGGCGGACGTTCGCGACGTCGAGTCGCTGCGCGCCGCGGTCGACGCCGGCGTCGCCGAGTTCGGTCGGCTCGACATCGTCAGCGCGAACGCGGGCATCCTCTCCAACGGTCAGTCGCACGAGCTCTCCGAGGAGACGTGGGGCGACATGATCGACATCAACCTCAGCGGGGTGTGGCGCACGTGCAAGGTGGCGATCCCGCACCTGATCGCCGGCGGGCGCGGCGGGTCGATCGTGCTCACCAGCTCGGTCGCGGGGCTGCGCTCGTACAACGGCGTCTCGCACTACGTCTCGGCGAAGCATGGAGTCGTCGGCCTGATGAAGACGCTCGCCCAGGAGCTGGCCCCGCACAGCATCCGGGTGAACACCGTGAACCCGACGCAGGTCGACACAGCGATGATCCAGAACGAGAGCATGTACCACCTGTTCTGCCCCGACGTCGAGAACCCGACCCGCGAGGACTTCGGCTCCGCGTCGGCCGCGACCATCCTGCTGCCCATCGACTGGGTCGAGTCGATCGACGTCAGCAATGCGGTGCTGTTCCTGGCCTCGCACGAGGCGCGGTACATCACCGGCGTCGCCCTGCCCATCGACGCTGGAGCGCTCATCATGTGAGTGCTCATCATGTGACTGATGTGGGTGCTCAGGTGTGCGGCCGGCAACCCCGAATCGCCCTGAACGAGGCACGCCGCCACCTCGACGGGGCTCATCGCTGGCGTCGAAGTCCTCGGGCCACTGAGACCCGAGGATGATCTCGACGAAGTCCTGGCGGGTGAATCCTGGGACGAAGTGCGCGAGGACGTCGTCGTTCATCACCCCGAAGGTGGTGTGCAGCGCGTTGCCCAGCCACACGGTACGGGCGTCGGCCTCGCTGCGGCCGTGATAGACAAGAAAGTGGCGGGCGAGGTCGGAACCGTCGACACTCGAAGCGCTAGTCGGTGCGGCGATGGCGCTCGGTGAGGCCGAGGTCGCGGAACATGGCCCCGACGTATGGCAGCGCGGGGTCGGCCAGCCCCGCTCCACGCGCCGACGCCGCAGCCTCGCGACGACCGCTAGCCAGCGTGCTCCGTGGCCGGAAACCCGCCGCCGTCCGACATCTGTAGGTTCCGACAGCGACGCGCGCAGCAAGCCTGTGCGGGCACACAGCGCACGAACTCGCGCATCCCTGGTCAACTAATGACGTCGCGGAAGGCCCGCGGTCCAGGGGGAGTCGCCTTATGCAGTTTGGTCTCGCCGTTCCGACGGGCACCGAGGGAATGATGTACCCCGTCCCGTACGCGGACCCCGAGCAGGCGGTCGACCTGGCCGTGTACGCCGAACACCTCGGCTTCGATTCCGTGTGGGGCAACGACCACATCAGCACCCAGGCGTACGTGCGCAAGGAATTCGCGGATCCTCCGCGCTTCTACGACCCGTACCTCTACCTGGCTTACGTCGCGGCCCGCACGACGACGATCCGGCTGGCCACGGCCGTCACGGTGATGACGTTCCGCCATCCGGTCGTCGTGGCCAAGCAGGCGATGACCCTCGACCAGCTCTCCGGCGGGCGCTTCGTCCTCGGGCTGGGGATCGGCGCGTACCGGGAGGAGGCCGAGGCGATGTGGCCCGAGCGGCGCATGCATCGCGGCGACTACGCCGACGAGTTCATGCGCTCCCTCGACCTGCTCCTGACCGAGCGGCGCGCGACGTTCACCGGCGAGTACATCAGCTTCGCCGACGTCGAGAGCTATCCCAAGGCGGTGCAGGATCCGCTGCCCGTCCTCTCCGGTGGCAATGCGGCAGGCTCGAAGGAACGAGCCGGCAAGTATGCGCACGGGTGGCTGCCGGCCTGCCTCACCCCTGCCGAGATGGCCGCTGGTATCGCCGACGTGCGCCGCAGCGCCGAGGCCGTGGGCCGCACGCTGCCCGCCGACTTCGACGTGGCACCGCAGATGTCAGTGGCGATCGCGCCCACTGACCAGGGTGCCGCGGACATCTTCGAGTCCTCGCAGCTGTACAACCACATGCGCTCGCTCTCCGAATCGACTCTCAAGGGGCGCCAGGCGGACTGGGCCGAACGAAACCTGATCGGCACCCCGGAGCGGGTGATCGACCAGGTGGGGCGCTACGCCGACGCGGGCGTGACGACACTGTCCGGACTGTTGTTCGCGGCCAATGACGTCTCGCGCACCCGAGATCAAATGCAAGAATTCGCCGAGACGGTCATCGCCGTCGTGAACGGTAGGCCCGCCGCACCCGAACGGGCGCGTGACGGGGCACCGGAGGACCTTCGTGACTGATTCCCTTATCGCGCAACGCATCTCGAAGCTGCGCACACACCTGGCCGCGGCTCCGTTCGACGCGTTCCTCGCCGTCTCCGCGGCCAATGTCCTCTACGCCACCGGCTATCGCAGTCTCGGTGCGAGCGTGCACGGCATACCGTCCATGGGCGCCTTGGTCGGTGGGGACCGGACCGTCGTCGTCGGCCCGGTGGCCGATGCCGCGCCGGCCACGGACAGCGCCATCCCCGTCGACGACTACGTGCCGTACGGACGCTTCTACTTCGAATCGCCCGCCGAGCTGCCGGCCGCGTTCGTGCCCGATGCCCATGCCGGCTTCGTCGACGCGATGGTTTCGGCCGTGACGTCGTGCCACCTGAGCACCGCCACGATCGGCGTGGACGAGTCAGCCCTCAACCCGGCGACGCTGGCCCAGCTCTCTGTCGCGCTCCCCGACGCGCGATTCGTCGACGCCTCCTCGTGGGCGCTGCGCGTACGAGCCGCCAAGCTGCCCGGCGAGGTTGATCTTCTGGAGCGGAGCGCGCGCCTGGCCGAGGACGGCGTCGCCGCCGCGATCGGCGCGGCCGCCGTGGGCAGCACCGAACGCGAACTCGCCGCGATCGTGTCCAGCCACATGGCCGCCGCCGGGGCCGAGCCGAGGTTCGTCGTCGCCACCACCGGGCCGCGCAGCGCATTCGCCGACGTGTACCCGTCGGACCAGGCCATCGTGCCTGGCGACTTGCTCCGCTTCGACGTCGGCTGCGTGGTCGACGGTTACTGGTCCGACATCGGTCGGACCGCCGTGGTCGGCGAGCCGGACAGCCTCCAGGCCAAGCGGTACGCCGCGATCCTCGAGGGCGAGGAGCAGCAGCTCGCCGCGATCCGCCCCGGGGTGAGCGCCCGGTCGATCTTCCAGCTGGCGCTCGACGTCGTCGAGGCGAACGGGGTGTCGCCCTACCGCCGCCAGCACTGTGGGCACGGCATCGGGCTCGACGTCTATGAGCCCCCCATCATCAACCGGGCAACGGACGCGATCTTGGAGGAGGGCATGACGTTCTGCCTCGAGACGCCGTATTACGTGCTCGGATGGGGCGGCATGATGGTGGAGGACACCATCGTGCTCACCGCCGGCGGGCACCGTCGGTTCACCGTGACCGACCGCGGCTTGCGCATCATCCCGGCGTGAGCACTGCCTATGCCGGTACGCTTCGCTGCCCGCGGTGCGGCCGCGACTACGGGGAGTCGTCTGCCTTCGACATGTGCGCAGCCTGCGAGGCGCAGGGGCAGCATGTGAACGCGTTGCCGGTGTACGAGCTGTCCCGGCTCGCGCAAGGCTTGTGCCCGGACAGCACCCAGCCCGGGTTGTTCCGCTACCGCGACCTGCTCCCGCTCGGGCCGGCGACCGTCCCCGTGTCGTTGGGCGAGGGCGGGACGCCGCTCCTGCCGATCCGCCGGGTCGCGGAGCGGCTGGGCACCGGCGAGCTGTACTGGAAGGACGAGTCGCGCAACCCGACCTGGTCGTACAAGGACCGGCTGGCGGCCGTCGGCATCACCAAGGCGCGCGAGGCCGGCGCCGAGGTCGTGGTCGTCTCGAGCACGGGCAATCACGGTGCGGCGGTCGCGGCCTACGCCGCCGCGGCGGGCATCAGGTGCGTCGCGCTGACGATCGAGTCCGTCCCGCTGACGATGAAGGTGCTCATGCAGTCCTACGGGGCACACGTCGTCGCCCTGAAGAACCCGTCCGACAGGTGGGCGATCATGCGTGCGGCGATCCGCGAGCATGGGTGGATGCCGATGTCGGGCTTCGTCGACCCACCCGCCGGCTCCAACCCGTTCGCCGTCGACGGCTACAAGACCATGGCCTACGAACTCGTCGCCGACCTCGGTCGCGCGCCCGATGTGGTGATTACCCCGGTGGCCTACGGCGACGGCATCATCGGGCTGCAGCGTGGCTTCGCGGATCTCCTGGGACTCGGAGCGATCACGCGGGTGCCCCGCCTGGTGGCGGCCGAGGTGTTCGGGCCCTACGCCAGGTCGGCGGCCGGCCAGCCCGGCGGGGACAGCCGCGTCGAGGGCGGCCCGTCGGTCGCCTTCTCCATCGCGACGCCGGTGGCGACGTTCCAGGGGCACCAGGCGATCGCGGCCAGTGGAGGGACGGCGATCGCGACGCCACGTGACGGCGATATCCTTGCTGCGCAAGGGATGCTGGCCCGCCTGGAAGGCATCTATGTCGAGGCATCCTCCGCCATCACGCTGGCCGCCCTGCGCGGCTTGCAGGGGCGCGGCGCGCTGGGCCGGGACGACGTCGCGGTGTGCATCGGTACGTCCACCGGACTCAAGGACGTCGGCGCGACGGCGTCGACGCTGCCTGCGGTTCCGGTCATCGAGCCGACCCTGGCAGCGCTCGAGCAGACCATGAATGCGGCATCGTGAAGGTTGGCTTCGCCCCGTCGGGCACCCGCCGCGCTGACGAGGCGGTCGCCGTCGCCGTCGCGGTGGAGCAGGCGGGCTTCGACGAGGTGTGGCTGTCGGAGGACTACTTCGAACGGGGCGCGTTCGCTCTCGCGGGGGCGGTCGCGGCGTCGACCAGCCGGGTTGCTCTCGGTGTCGGCGTAGTCAATCCGTGGACGCGGCATCCGGTGCTGACCGCGATGGAGTTCGCCGGCCTCGACGAGCTCAGTGCAGGCAGGGCGGTACTCGGCCTCGGCGCCAGCAACAGCCGGTGGATGTCCGATCAGCTCGGCATCGCCTTCGAGGCGCCGCTCGGCCGCCTGGTGGAGTGCGTCGAGATCATCCGGGCGGTCCTGGCGGGCGCGCCGGTGAGCCATCACGGGGCGGGGTGGGACGTCGAGGCGGCACTGTCCTTCTCGCCGCTGCGCACCGACCCGCCGATCGTGCTCGGTGTCAAAGGGCGGCGCGCGCTGTCCCGTGCCGGCCAGGTCGCCGACGGAGTGTTCCTGTCGGTGCTGTCGTCCCCTGACTACGTCCGCTGGGCACGCAGTGAGGTCGCCAGGCCGGACTGCACGATGTCCTCGTACGCCCTCTGGTCGTGTGAACCGGACGCCGCGGCCGCTCGGGACGCGATCCGGCCGACGGTCGCGAAGTATCTCGGGGTCCACGGCGACCACGACATCACCCGGCAGGCCGGCATCGACCCTGACCTGGCCGCCCGATTCCGTGCTGCGCTGCTCGCGGGCCGGCCGGCCGTGGACCTCGTCAGCGACGACCTGATCGACGTGCTTGCGGTGGCGGGCGACCGCGAGATGTGCGCTGCGCGCCTGCACCGGCTGCAGGAGGCTGGGCTGGAGACCGTAGTGCTGCTCGAGACCCCGGGCGGCTCCACGGCGCACGTCATCACCGAGGCGCGGGCGTGCGTGGAGCTGGCCGGGATCGGCTAACTGACCAGCAGGCTCTGGGCCCGCAGCGCGAGGGAGAATCCGATCGCGTCGGTCGGGTTGCGCACGTCGTGACCGGTCAGTTCCCGTATCCGCCTCAGCCGGTAGGCGATCGTGTTGACGTGGACCACCAACCGGGTGGCCGTCGCCTGCGCGGACATGCTGAGGTTGAGGTACTCGCTGATCGTCTCGATCAGCTGCGGGTGCGACTCGAGGGCCCGCAGGTGACTGCTGATCAACTTGTGCGCGGCTTCGGGGTTCGTCAGCAACATCACGTCGACGACCACGTCGCCGTACATGACCACTTCGTTCCCACGCCGTTGCCGGAGCCCCACCTCGAGGGCCATCAACGCCTGATGGCATGACATGCGGGCCTCGGCGAGGCTCTCGTACAGGTCGCCCACACCGGCGACCACCTCGAAGCGGTAGGGCAGCGGGTCGAGCGCCCGGCGGATCACGGCCAACGCATCCCGTTCGCCGGCCGGTATGAGCAGAATGAGCGCGTTGTCGCGGACCCCGACGATCGGCATCGGATTGCGCGCCTCGATGAGACGGGTGAGCAGGTGTCGCCGCAGCCGGCTCAACCGGGCCATCGGGTCCTCGTCGGCGTCGTCGCTCACCGCGGTCAGCGCGATGCACCGGTACGGCACCGAGGGATTTGCGCCGATGAGCCGCGCCTGCGCGTCTATCTCCACCCGATCGCCGGCCGAGCCGTCGACGAGTCGCGTCACCAGGACCGCGACGCTGTCGGTGTGGTCCTTCTGCAAGTGACGGTAGGTCTCGACGTACGCCTCGGCGGTCGTCACCTCGGCCTTGTCCAGAATCGCGCTGATCGCCCGGATGCCGTTGCGCTGCTCGGCGCTGTTGAAGCCGGCCCGGATGCAGAAGACGCAGAACGCGTCGATCAGGACGCGCTCGGCGACACGCCAGGACTGGATCATCCCGGAGAGCGGGATGCCCTGCAGCGCACGGGTGCGGCCCAGGACGTTCAGCCGCTTCCGGTCGTCGTCGTCGATGTCCCGCCCGCTGCTCATGAACTCCAACGTGTGCTGGATGTTCGGGCGGACCTGCTCCTCGAGCGCGGCTCGGTCGGTGAGGATGTCGTTGTAAGCGGGTACCGACTGCCATACGCGGGTCGTGATCTCGTCTACGAGCGGATCGAGCTCCGTCAGCAGGTGCATACCTGCCAGTTCGAGCGCTGTCGGGCCCAGCCCTGACTCCACGTGGCCTCCTCGCCGCCACCCCCGAGGTGGCGGCGGCTCGGCACCGAATCTACCCAGCCGGTCGGTGTAACTTCCGCGAAACGACTGTGAAGCCGCGCTGTTACCGGATCGGCGCCCCGACCGGCTGACTGTCGGAAGGCACAACCGAGGGCGAGGCGTTTTGGTGAGGGCGACCGTAGTGACCGCTGCTTTCGGTGGACGAAGGTACTCGTACACAGCCCGATAGCCCCGAGGAGAAACCGTGGTCACCTGGCAGCTCGACCCCGCGCGAACGGCACTGGTGGTCGTCGACCTGCAGAACCTGTTCGTGGAGGGGCACGCGCCGATCTCCGCCCCCGAGGGGCTGCTCGTCCTCGAACGTATGAACGAACTCGCGGCGAGCTGCCGAGCGCTCGGCATGCCGGTCATCTACACCGCGCACATGCTTCGCGACGACCTCGCCAACATCGGCCAGCTGGAGCACATGTTCCCCGTCATGCGCGACGAGGGTCTGATCAGCCAGAGCAGCGAGCCGGCCGCGATCCACCCCGGCTTCAAGGTCGGCCCGGACGACATCTTCCTCATCAAGCCGCGATTCGGTTCGTTCACGGGCACCGACCTCGAACTGATCCTGCGCGGAAAGGGGATCGACACGGTGATCATTGGCGGGATCGCCACCAATGTCTGCGTCGAGACGACGGCACGCGAAGCCAATCACCGTGAGTTCAAGGTCGTGTTCCTCTCCGACGGCACCACATCTGGCGAGTACGCCGACGTCGGGTGGGGCACGCTCACGCCCGCCGAGGTGCAGAAGGCGACGCTGACGATCATGGCGTACGCCTTCGCCGAGGTGACGACCTGCGACGACGTCGCGAAGCGGCTGACCGCTGCCGCCGGCGCGTGACCTTTCCAACCAGCCGGACGATTCCAGCCGATTCCTGAAACCGCGGCGCACCCGCGCCGGCACATCGCCATCCGTACTCACGCAGGACCCCACAGAGGAGACCTCATGTCCAACATGATCGACCGCCGGTCGCTGCTGGTTCGCGGCGCCGGGTTGGGCGCGCTCGCACTGGGCGGTGGCCTCTTCCTCGAGGCGTGCAGCTCCAGCTCGAAGGGCGGCGCGCCGGCCGCATCGTCCAGTGGCGGATCAGCCGCCGCCGGCTCGCTCGGAGCATTGGACTTCCGCTTCGACTGGATCAAGCACGTTGAGTTCGCCGGCGAGTTCATCGCCGACTCATCGGGCTACTTCCTCAAGGAGGGCTTCAGCTCGGTCAACCTGATCGCGGGTGGGCCTACCGCCACGCCCGCGGAGACCGACCTCGTGCAGGGCAAGGCGTTCGTCGGCCTTTCCTCACCGGGCATCACCGCCGCGGCAGTCGAGCAGGGCGCGCCGTTGAAGATCATCGGCGCGACGTACCAGAAGAACCCATACTGCATCCTGTCGATGGATCACAACCCGATCCCGAACCCGCAGGCGATGAAGGGCAAGAAGATCGGGGTGCAGGCGGCGAACATGGCGCCGTGGCAGGCGTTCCTCAAGGCCAACAACATCGATGCGAAGACGCTCACAACCGTCCCCGTGCAATTCGACCCACTGGTGCTGACGACGGGCTCGGTGGACGGCTGGTTCGGCTTCTCGACGAACGAACCGATCGCGTTGAAGCAGAAGGGATTCGCCGCCAGCTACTTCCTGCTGGCCGACTTCAACTACGCGCTCGTCGGGCAGGTCTTCATCACCACCCAGGACTCGATCGGCAAGAAGCGCGATGCGCTGAAGGCGGTCCTGCGCGCGGAGCTGCGCGGCTGGAAGGACAACCTCAACGACCCGAAGAAGGGCGCGACCCTCGCGGTGACGAAGTACGGCACCAACCTCGGCCTCGAGGTCGGCGAGCAGACCCAGGAGGCGATCGCCGCGAACAAGCTCATCGTCTCGGCCGACACCGTCAAGAACGGACTGTTCACGATGACTCCCGAACTGATCAACACCAACATGCAGATCATGGCGTTGTCGGGGACGACGTTGCCGGCCGACAAGCTGTTCGACCTGAGCCTGCTGGACGAGATCTACAAGGCTGAGCCCGCGCTGGTGACGAGTGGCGTGCCGACGGCGGCGGTTGGCTCTTGACGGCGGCCACCGACTCGATCGATGGCGGTGCGGAAACCCCGCCCGGCAGCGGTATCTCGCTACGCGGGTTGACGAAGCAGTTCCGCCTCGGCCGGCGCACCGGCGTCACCGCCCTGGACAACGTCGACCTGGACACGCCCGAAGGTTCCTTCCTCACGCTGCTCGGCCCGTCGGGCTGTGGGAAGTCGACGGTGTTACGCATCCTGGCGGGGCTGGAGCAGCCGACGTCCGGCAGCGCCGCGGTGCACGGCGAGTCCCCGAGCGATCTGGTCCGCCGCCATCACCTCGGGATCGCGTTCCAGGATCCGGCGTTGCTGCCGTGGCGCTCCGTGGCGGCCAACATCCGGCTGCCGCTCGAAGTCGCGGGCGTCAAGGCCGATCCGGCGACGATCGACGAGCTGATCAAGCTCGTCGGGCTGGAGGAGTTCCGGAACGCCCGGCCGGCTCAGCTGTCCGGCGGGATGCGGCAACGGGTGGCGATCGCCCGCGCGCTCGTCATCGAGCCGCGGGTGCTGCTGCTGGACGAACCGTTCGGCGCGCTGGACGACATGACCCGCCAGCGCCTCAACGTCGAGCTGTTGCGGGTCTGGGCCCAACGCAGAACGACGACCCTGATGGTCACGCACAGCATCAGCGAGGCGGTGTTCCTTTCGGATCATGTTGCCGTGATGAGTGCTCG
>JAVHVL010000468.1:0-3367 GCA_032160565.1 Pseudonocardiales bacterium
ATCAGCGCGACTGCGCCGACGGCGAAGTCGCTGGTGATCATTACCGCCAGCGACGGCTCGCCGGATCAAGCTGCTGCCATCGCGAACTCCGCGGCAACCGCGTTCGTCCGGATGGTCCAGCAGTTCAACACCCCGTCCGGCAGCAGCGATCCGACGGTGCAGTTGCATGTCACGTCGCCGGCCACCGCGCCGAGCCAGCCCGCCACACCCAACACGGTGCTCAACCTGGCGCTCGGCGTACTGCTCGGCCTGCTGGTCGGTGCGTCCCTCGCCGTCGTCCGCGACATCCTGGACACGCGCATCAAGAACTCGGACGCGCTGGCCAAGGCGGCCGCCGCGCCGACGATGGGCGTGATCGTCGAGGATGCCACGACGGCGCGCCACCCGATCGCCACCCGCGCCGGGACGCGCAACATGCGCGCGGAGAACTACCGCCAGCTACGGGCAAATCTCCAGTTCGCGAACGTCGACCAGCATCCGCGGGTGATCGCGGTGACCAGCTCGATCCCGTCCGAGGGCAAGACGACGGTCGCGATCAACCTGGCCTCCACGCTCGCCGAGGCCGGCTTCAGCGTGTGCCTCGTGGACGCCGACCTGCGCCGCCCGACGATCGCGAAGGTGCTCGGCCTGCTCAGCCCGGTCGGCCTCACCAGCGTGCTGATCCACCAGATCGAGCTGTCCGAGGCGCTGCAGAACGCCGGCTCGAGCTTCTACGTCCTCACGTCCGGCCCGACGCCGCCGAACCCGAGCGAGGTGCTCGCGTCGTCCTACGTGCGTGACGTGATCCGCTCGCTGCTGGACAAGGTCGACTATGTGGTCT
Source organism: Pseudonocardiales bacterium (assembly GCA_032160565.1). Lineage (GTDB taxonomy): Bacteria > Actinomycetota > Actinomycetes > Mycobacteriales > Jatrophihabitantaceae > RYN-117. The sequence goes on from JAVHVL010000468.1 coordinate 821, forward strand.
GCGACACCGCGCCGCTGCTGCCGGTGGCCGACGGCTCCGAGGTCGCCGCGCTGGCCGACGGCACCCTGCTCGTTGCCCGGCACGGGCTGACGACCGACGCGCACGTCAAGCGGGCCGTGCACACCCTCGACCGGGTCGACGCCAAGCTGCTCGGTGTCGTGCTGAACCGCGTGCCGATGCGCAAGAACCGCGAATACGGCTACTCCTACTACCGCTCCGACGCCGACGCCCCCACGCATTCGCGGCGCGACGGCGGCCGGGCTTCGCGCCGAATGGGCAAGGCCGCGAACTCGTCCTAGGCTGTTCGTTGGCGCGCCGACGCCAGAAGATCTTTTTCCCGTGGGAGGCTCGAAGAAGTGGCTGGTGTCGACGCGGTCGTGACCGGAGCCGGTGGCTTCATCGGCGGGCACCTGGTCGCATCGCTGCTCTCGCAGGGCAAGTCGGTGCGCGGCGTGGACGTCAAGCCCTTCGACGAATGGTGCCAGCTGCATCCGGATGCCGAGAACGCCCGGCGCGACGTGTCGCTCGTAGCGGACGCACGCACTTCGGTCGACGGTGCGGGCGTGGTCTACAACCTCGCCGCCGACATGGGCGGGATGGGCTTCATCGAGAACAACAAGGCCGCCTGCATGCTGTCGGTGCTCACGAGCACGCACGTGCTTCAGGCCGCCGAGAAAACCGGCGTCGATCGGTACTTCTACTCCTCGTCCGCGTGCGTGTACGCCGCGCAGCACCAGACCAGCCCGGACGTCGTCCCGCTGCGGGAGGACGACGCCTACCCAGCGATGCCTGAGGACGGCTACGGCTGGGAGAAGCTGTTCAGCGAGCGGATGTGCCGCCATTTCCTCGAGGACTACGGGCTGCAGACCCGCGTCGCGCGCTACCACAACGTCTACGGCGAGTACGGCACGTGGGACGGCGGGCGTGAGAAGGCACCCGCCGCGATCTGCCGCAAGGTGGCGCGGGCCGCCATCACCGGTGAGTACGTCATCCCGATCTGGGGCGACGGGACGCAGACCCGCACGTTCATGTACATCGACGACTGCGTGTACGGCACGCAGATGATCGCCAGCGGCGACGATCCGAACCCGGTCAACCTCGGCAGCGACGAACTGGTCAGCATCAACGGGCTCGTCGACATCGTCGAGCGCATCGCCGGTATCCGCCTCGAGCGGCACTACGACCTCACCGCGCCGCAGGGGGTACGCGGGCGCAGCAGCGACAACACCGAGATCGTCCGCCGCTACGGGTGGGCGCCGTCCACGAGCCTCGTCGACGGCCTCGAGCGCACCTATCGCTGGATCTATGACGAAGTCAAGGAATCGCTCAGCTAGCAATCGCGTGGCGCGATGAACGCCGTCGTCCACAGCGCGATCGCCCGCATCCTGTCGCTGCTGCCGATCGCGATCGCGACGTTCCTCGTCAGCCGGCTGTTGCTCAGCCACTACGACATCCTCGTCTTCGACGGCTACACGCTCGCCGCGTCGCTCATCGCCCTCGTCCCGCTGAACAATCTCGGTGTCGGTGCCGCCGTGACGAACTCGGTCGTCACCGGCGGCGCGAAGGACGAGCACGTGCAGCGCGTCGCACTGACCGCCGCGCGAACCGTGGCGCTCTCGGCTGTCGGGCTGGCCGTCGCCGCCATGCTGGTCAGCGTCACGGGCTCGTGGGGCCGGCTGCTCGGGCCCGGCTCAGGGCCGACGTCGTTCTTCGGCCTTGCCATGGTGATCTACGCGGTCAGTTTCATCCCGGGGATCAGCCAGAGCGTGCTGCTCGGCGTCAACCGCAACCACGTCGCGATCCTGGTCCAGTCCTTGCTGGCACCGCTCACCCTGCTGACGGTGGGCGCGCTCATCGTGCTGCACGTCGACGGCCGGTACGTGATCCTCGTCCCGGCCAGCATGATCGCGCTCGTCAACCTGGTCACGGCGTACGTCAGCGCGCGGATCGCCGGCTTCCCGTGGCTGCGGCTCCTGCGCCGGCTGCCGTGGCGCAACCGCTACCCGGGCGCCAGGATCCGGGCGATGTCCGGCCCGATGCTGCTCATCAACCTCAGCCTGCCGATCGCGCTGCAGAGCGACCGCATCGTCCTGAGCCACTTCGCCTCGCCGAGCGCGCTGGCCAACTTCGCCGTCGCGGTGCAGATCTTCGCTCCGATCGGGGCGGTGATCATCGCGGCCGCGCAGCCGCTGTGGCCGATGTATACCGTCGCGCGCAGCGAGGGGCGGCGTGGCCCGAGCATCGGCAAGGTCGTCGGCGCCTTCTCGGTGGGATGTCTGCTCGTCGCCGCCCCGCTGTGTGCCCTGGCCGCGCCGCTCGGGCACCTCATCGGCGGCGACCGGATCCAGCTAGGCGTGCTCCTGCCGATCGTGGCGGCGCTGGCGGTGATCGTGCAGGCCATCTCCTACCCGATGGCGATGTCGATGATGGACCCCAAGGGGGTGCGCTTCGTCGCGGCCTGCGCGCTCGTCGCCGTGGCGCTGAACATCGTGGTGTCGGTCGCGCTGGCCAACTTCGCCGTCGCGGTGCAGATCTTCGCTCCGATCG
>JAVHVL010000114.1:0-2547 GCA_032160565.1 Pseudonocardiales bacterium
GCAGAGCCGATGACCGGTGTCAGCACCGAGTCGGCCCGCCAGGTTGCCTGACCGGGAGGGCGCGCGGGAGCGTCCTCTCGGCCTACCTAACCCCGCCCCTCGACCGCTCGGCGTGTCATGCGCCGCCTGTAGTCATCCCCAGCACTTAGGCTGCCCCGGTGCCCGCCTCCGAAGGACTCGTCGAGTTCTCCGGCGCGTCCCTGACGCGCGCCGACGTTGTCGCGGTCGCTCGCCGGGGTGCACAGGTCAGACTCGACCCGGCCGTCCACGCCGCGATGGAGCCGAGTGCCGCCGCCGTCGCGCGGATCGCCGCGTCCGAGGAGCCGGCATATGGGATCTCAACCGGTTTCGGGTCGCTGGCGGACGTCGCCATCCCGCCGGAGCGGCGGGCAGAGCTCCAGCGTGCACTGATCCGCTCCCACGCGGCAGGCCTCGGGCCGCCCGTCGAGCGCGAGGTCGTCCGGGGGATGATGCTGCTGCGCGCGCGCACCTTGGCGATGGGCTACTCCGGCGTGCGGCCCGTGGTCGTCGAGCGCTTGCTGGCGCTGCTCAACGCGGGCCTCGCTCCGGTCGTGCCCGAGTACGGATCGCTTGGGGCCAGCGGCGACCTGGCACCGCTCGCGCACTGCGCGCTCGTGCTGCTCGGCGAGGGAGAGGTGCTCGGGCCGGACGACGAGCCGGCTGCGGCCGCGGGCGCGCTCGCCGGTGCCGGTCTCGAGCCGCTCGAGCTCGGCCCGAAGGAGGGTCTCGCGCTCATCAACGGAACCGACGGGATGCTCGCGATGCTCGTCCTGGCGCTCGACGACCTGACCGCGGCCCTCAAGCTGGCCGACGTGGCGGCAGCAATGTCGGTCGAGGCGCTGCTCGGCACCGACCGCGCGTTCGCGGAGGATCTGGTCGCGCTGCGTCCGCAGCCGGGACAGGCGGCGAGCGCCGCGAACATGCGCCGGCTGCTCGGGGGCTCCGAGATCGTCGCCAGTCACCGCTTCGGCGACGACCGCGTGCAGGACGCCTACTCGGTGCGCTGCGCCCCGCAGGTGCTGGGCGCGGCGCGCGAGACCGTGGCCTTTGCGAGCGGCATCGCCGACGCCGAAATGCGCTCGGCGATCGACAATCCGCTCGTGCTGCCCGACGGCCGCGTCGAGTCGTGCGGCAACTTCCACGGAGCGCCGCTTGCATATGCGTGCGACTTCCTCGCGATCGCGTGCGCCGACGCCGGGGCCATAGCGGAGAGGCGCACCGACCGCATGCTCGACTCGACCCGTTCCGCAGGCCTGCCGGCGTTCCTGGCCGACGACCCGGGTGTCAACTCCGGGCTGATGATCGCCCACTACACGCAGGCTGCGATGGTCGCCGAGAGCCGCCGCCTCGCGGTGCCCGCCGCCGTCGATTCGCTGCCGACGAGCGCGATGCAGGAGGATCACGTCTCAATGGGATGGGGAGCCGCTCGCAAGCTGCGGCACGCTGTCGCGAACCTGCAGCGCATCGTCGCAATCGAGTTGACCGTGGCGGCGCGCGCGCTGGACCTGCGCGCGCCGCTGCGGCCTGGGGAGGGCACCGAGGCCGCGCGCGCGGCGGTGCGCGAGCTCGTGCCGGGCTTCGGCCCGGACCGCCATGTGGCGCCCGAGCTCCGCGAGGTCGGCGCCGCAGTCGCCGACGGCCGGCTGCTCGGCGAGGTGGAGGCGGCAATGGGAGAGCTCGCGTGAGCGGTCCGCGCGAGGTGCACGCACCGCACGGCACCGAGCTTTCGTGCAAGGGCTGGCCGCAGGAGGCGGCGCTGCGGATGTTGATGAACAACCTGGACCCCGCTGTCGCCGAGGCGCCGGACCAGCTCGTCGTCTACGGCGGCACCGGCAAGGCCGCGCGGTCATGGGACGCGTTCGACGCAATCGTCCGCGAGCTGCGCGCGCTCGAGTCCGATGAAACCTTGCTCGTGCAGTCGGGCAAGCCGGTGGGCGTCCTGCGCACGCATGAGTGGGCGCCCCGCGTGCTCATCGCCAACTCCAACCTGGTGCCCGAGTGGGCCACGTGGGAGGAGTTCCGCCGCCTGGACGAGCTCGGGCTGACGATGTACGGGCAGATGACGGCCGGCTCGTGGATCTACATCGGCACCCAGGGGATCGTGCAGGGCACCTACGAGTGCTTCGGCGAGATCGCCCGCCGGCTCCACGGCGGCTCGCTCGCGGGACCGGTCACCGTCACCGCGGGACTGGGCGGGATGGGCGGTGCGCAGCCGCTTGCCGTGACGCTCAACGGCGGCGCGGTGCTGTGCGTCGAGGTCGACCGGCATCGCATCGAGAGGCGGCTGGAGACGCGTTACCTCGACGAGCTGGCCGACGACCTGGACGACGCCGTCGAGCGCGTCAGCCGCGCGCGCGACGAGCGGCGTCCCCTCTCGGTCGGGCTCGAGGCGAACGCCGCCGACGTGCTGCCCGAGCTCGCCCGCCGCGGTCTCGTCCCCGACGTCGTCACCGATCAGACCTCCGCGCACGACGCGCTGAACGGCTACGTGCCGAACGGCGTCTCGGTCGCCGAGGCGACCGCCCT
>JAVHVL010000569.1:0-4264 GCA_032160565.1 Pseudonocardiales bacterium
AGCCCGTCGGTGTACATGATCAGCGACGAGCCGGGGTCCAGCGACGTCCGGGTCTCCGGCCAGCCGGTCGAGGCGTAACGGGTGGCGTCCTCCGCGCCGGGCGCCTCGACCCCGAGCGGGCGCCCCACCGCCACGTCCAGGTACATCGTCTTGCCGTGGGCGCAGCGCAGCGGCGCGGGGTGCCCGGCCACCCGCATCGCGACCGTGGCCATCTCGACGTCGATCGTCAGGTCGCAGGCGGTGACGAAGCCCGGGTGCCCCTCCGTCTCCGCCTCCAGCAGGGTGGCCAGCGTCGGCAGGATCTGCGCGTCGGGCGTGCCTGCAAGCACGAGCGTGCGCCAGGCCACCCGCAGGTGGACGCCGAGCGCGGCCTCACTCGGGCCGTGCCCCATCACGTCGCCGATGACGGCACGCACCAGCCCGTCGGCGGTCTCGACCACGTCGAAGAAGTCGCCGCCGAGCACGGCGTGGTCGCGTCCGGGCCGGTAGTAGTTCGAGCACTGGACGGCATCCGTGCGCAGCAGGGGGGTGGGCAGCAGCCCCCGCTCGAGGCGGGCCTTCTCCGCCGAGCTCAGCCGCGCCTCGCGCAGCTGCTGGCTGGTGCGCTGCGCCCGCTTGCGCTCGACGGCGTAGCGGATGGAACGCCCCAGCAGGTCGGCGTTGATGTCGTCCTTGACGAGGTAATCCTGAGCGCCGACAGCCATGGCGTCGCCGCTCGGGTCGTGGCGGCCGGTCAGCACGATCACGGGGACGTCCGGCGAGGCTTCGATGAGGGTGGTGAGGGCGAGCAGCCCGTCGGCGTCGGGGAGCCCGAGGTCCAGGAGCACGCACCGCGGCCCGTGCTCCACCGCCCTGGTGGCTTCGGCCAGCGTCCGGACCCAGACGACGTCGTCGGGGATGACGCCGGCGTCCTCCAAGCATGCCCGCACCAGGATCGCGTCGCCCTCGTCGTCCTCGACGAGGAGGATCGGCTGCCCGATCGAGCGGGCGCCAGGCACGTCCACGATCCGCCCCCGTCCCCCGCATCAGATCCGACGATGCGGACCTTACCCCCCGCAGCGGGCAACTTGAGGACCGTCGAAGCAGACCCATTGTTAGCCGCTTTGGCTCGGCGGGGTGCTAACAATCGCTGCGGGCGGGGTCTGCGAGCACTTGGCTACTTACACGGTTTCGCGAGACTACTTACACGGCGGAGCTCGGCTGTCCACGTCGCTGGGTCACTAGGCCGGGGATGTGCTGTCGCCACTCCGGGTACCGGTCGGTGAAGCGCAGCTGCGTTGGCTCGTCCGCGCTCGGAGTGTCGAGCGCTGTGACCAGCTCGTCCTCACTCGGCAAGGGCCACCCGCTCCGGGGCCGGCAACTGGTCGAACGTGTAGTCGGCGACCGCCAGCGGTGCGGCGGCCTGGGCCAGCGAGTAGCGGACGACGCGCTCGTTCTTGCTCGCACAGAGCAGGATGCCGACTGTCGGGCCGTGGAGAGCTGGCTTGCGGACCATGTCATCGACGGCGGCGACGTAGCAGCCGAGCTGGCCGGTGTACTCGGGCTTGAACTTACCGATCTTGAGTTCGACAGTCCTGCCGGGCATGCCGCAACGGAGCGAAACGGCCCGCAGCGAGTCCCGTTGCGGGCCGTGCCCGTTCATTCAGGGACCAATTGTCAGCACGGAGGCCGGGCAATCGTCAGCCGCTTTGGGCTTGGCGGTGGCGGTGGGATTCGAACCCACGGTGGTGTTACCCACACACGCTTTCGAGACATGGGCTCGGTTGGCCAACGCCGCCTGAAGCCGCGTAATTGCTAGTTTGCCTGGGAGCGTACGGCGCTCCTGTCGCGGTCTGTACCACCTCGGTGGCTACCACGTTGGCTACCACACCTTCACCAGCAGTCGTTCGAGTAGAGACGGATCCGGCCCGACAGCGACGCTCAATCCTCCGCTACCCCGACCAACCGGACGCAGTTCGAGGAAGATCCGCCTTCGACGATCAACACACGCTCGACCCGATGAGCTTGCGGCTCATCCAGTCGGACAACATCACCTACGGCCCGATCACGAGCGGCAACCAGCTCAAGCGGCACTACCCAAGCGAAGGACGACGGCGCCAACTGGATCACCGTTTACCCTGGCTGTTCAGGCCTGCTGTGTCCCGCGTGGCCGGGTTCGCCGACGTCCTGCGAAGAGTCTCGCGGACAGCGTTACTGCTACTGCGGTGAGGCTGGCTGCGCGCCTCGTCCAGTCGGGTGGAGCGCTGTCCCAACAGGCCATGAACAGGTAGCCCATTCCGACGAAGGCACTTCCCCAGACTACGGCGTGCGCACCGTTGACGAGGGCGAACACCCGGTATGAGACAGCGGAACCCGCTCGCGGGTCACCCGTCATCGCGTGAAGTGATGTCAGCACCCGGCGGCGCAGGGAAGTCCGCGGTTGCCATTCAGACCGCAGCTTCGCCAGCCGTGCGCCGAAGCGGCGGCGAAGCAGGTATCCCGCGTTGTCGGAGGCGATGATCCAGCCGATGCCACCGAGCATCGGCAGCCACAGACTGAGGTGCTGCTGGAAGCCCAGGATGCCGCACAGGGCGCTGCCGCTGCGTCTGACGCCGGGTGGCGTGATGCGGGACGTCGTTCGCTTCGCCCCGGTCGTCATCGGCGTGGTGATCTTACGGCTGAGCTTCGCGGGTGGGCAGTGCCGGCCGCTGTTCACGCAGCGGCGCACCTCGGGCGCAGCGTGGCGCTGGGCCGAGGGGACGACCGGCTCGTCGGCGTCGAGCAGGCCGCGCATCCCGGACGCCAACCAGAGACTGACGACGTCATCCCGACACGCCTCGCAGATCGTCAGGTGTGCGCGGACCGCGTGACTACCGCGTGGTCCCAGGGCATCCAGGACGAACGCGCCCACCCAGATCTGCATGTGGCACGTCATGCGCTCGTCTGCCTTCGGCACTGGGTGGCCATGTCTGTATTCACGGATCGCGGTCGGCAAACGCTCAATATTGGGGCGGCGACGCGCCGACCTTCGGCAGGGTGGGGAGGGTGTTGTCGATTTCGTACCGCGCGGCCGGGCGCCGCGGTTGGATACGCCACGTGGCAAGTAGCACGATCAGGGATTCGGTGGAGATCGCCGCGACGCCGAGTGAGCAGTTCCAGTTTCCGACGTCGAGGGTGTCTGTCGGCAGTCCGGTGGTGCGGCTGAGTACGTAGGCGAGGAGGGCGCCGCCGGCGATGGCGCCGGTCAGTGCCCAGACGAGCCGTCCGGGCATCGTCAGCAGCATCGCGGCGGCGAGCACGGCCGCCACGACGAGCACGAAGTATCCGTAACCGATCAACGGGGTGGCTTGCAGGGTGCTCGGCAGATCAACGATATGGATGACCGCCACTGCCGTCAGGGCGATCGCGGCGGCGCCTCGAGTGAGGTGCTCGGTCGGTATCCGCTCGAGGTGTTCGGGTTGCTGCGTGGGCACGATCTCTCCTGTCGGGCGAGGGAATGGCTGCGGCTCAGGTCAGGCGGCGCGAGTCCAGTTGCCGCCGGAGCTGACCGAGCGCGTAGTGCAGGCGCGAGCGTGCGGTTCCGGCCGGCACACCGAGCCGGGCCGCGGTGACGTGCATCGGGGTGCCGAGGAAGAACGTCTCGACCAGGATCTGCTGGTGCGGCGGGGAGAGCTGTCGCATTGCGTCGAGGAGGATGGTGCGGTCGACCAGCTGGTCGAGGCCGCCGTCGACGAACGCTTCGACGGTAGGTTCCGCGTCGCTCAGCATCGGCCGGGCCTGCGCCGCGCGAGTGGCGTCGATGAGCAGCCGCCGGGTCACGCGGAGCAGCCAGGCCCGCACCGGGCGGTCGTCTTCGAGCAGCCCGGGCAGGTGGCGCCAGGCCCGCAGGAAGGTCTCCTGGACGATGTCCTCGGCGCGCCCACGGTCCTGCGTGAAGCCCTCGGCGTAGGCCAGCAGTGCCTGGCCGTGTTCGGCGTACAGCACCTTGAGCGCCTCATCGGCGTTCGGTTTGCTCAGCATGTCTACTAACACGCTTAGTAGACGCGATACGTTCAACCATCCGTCGCAGGCGGGGTTCGGCTTCTGTCAATGCGGTGGGATAGCGGAAACCTGCTGGACGGCACTGATCGGCCGCCGCACGGGTGGCTGTGTCGCGGCGACCGCCGCCGGAGTCAGAGCGACGAGCAGCGGCATCAACCCGAGCACGGCGACCGCGGCGCGGACCGTCCTGCGGCGCCGTGGACTCAGCGAGGCAGGCGGCAGCAGCAGCCGGCGGATTCTCGTC
>JAVHVL010000639.1:0-4958 GCA_032160565.1 Pseudonocardiales bacterium
TTCTCCGACTACGCGTTCAACAAGGCACACTCCGCCGCGTACGGCCTGCTGTCCTACTGGACCGGCTACCTCAAAGCGAACTACCCGGCGGAGTACATGGCCGCGCTGCTCACCTCGGTGCGCGACGACAAGGACAAGTCCGCGGTCTACCTGGCCGAGTGCCGCCGCATGGGGATCAAGGTGCTGCCGCCCTGCGTCAACTCCTCCGACGCCGACTTCACCCCTACCGGCACCGACATCCGCTTCGGCCTCACTGCAATACGCAACGTCGGAGCCAACGTCGTCGCGTCCGTCGTCGCCACCCGCAAGGCCAAGGGCGCATTCGTCGACTTCGGTGACTTCCTCCGCAAGGTGGACGCCGTGGTGTGTAACAAGCGCACCATCGAGGCGCTGATCAAGGGCGGTGCCTTCGACTCGCTCGGGCATCCGCGACGCGGGCTCATCAACGTGTACGAGCCCGCCGTCGACGCCGTGCTCGACACGAAGCGAGCCGAGGCGATCGGCCAGTTCGACCTGTTCGGGAGCATGGGTGACGAGCCGGCACCCGGTGCGGAAGACGTGTTCGCGGTCCGGATCGCGCCGGGGGAGTGGGACAAGAAGGTGCTGCTGCAGTTCGAGCGCGAGATGCTCGGGCTGTACGTCTCCGACCACCCGCTGTTCGGGCTCGAGCACATCCTCGCCGCGTCGGCGGACATGACCGTGGCCGCCGTGCAGGCCGAGGCCGATGAGGAGCCGCGCTCGGTGACCCTCACCGGCATCCTCTCCTCGGTCAACCGGCGGGTCACCAAGGCCGGCGCCCCCTGGGCGCAGGCGGTGCTCGAGGACCTCGAGGGATCGATCGAGGTGATGTTCTTCCCGCAGACGTACGCGCAGGTGGCGCTCACCATCGCCGAGGACGCCATCGTCGCGATCAAGGGCCGGACCGATGCCCGCGAGGACGCCGTCAAGCTCATCGCGTCCGACATCACGGTGCTCGACACCACCGAAGGCCCGCGCGGCCCGGTGAAGCTTCGTGTCGAGGCACGCAAGTGCACACCGCCGCTCGTCGGCCGGCTCAAGGACGTGCTCGCCACACATCCGGGGACCACCGAGGTGCATCTCGACCTGTTGAGCACCAACAACCCGAGCGTGGTTCTCGGTTGCCGGGTCACCCCGTCAGCTGCCCTGATGGGCGACCTCAAGGCGCTGCTCGGCCCCGCCGCGGTCTCCGCCTAGCCACTATGCCGCCTAGCCACTACGCCGCGGCGAGCGTCAGCCGACCGCGTGCCCGGGCTCGCCGGACGTCGGGTGCGCGATGTGCGCGTCCGGCCCGGGGTAGGTCAGCGCCTCGTGGCCGTCCTCCCATCGGACGAGATACGGCGGGGAGCCGTCCGACGAACGGATCTCCAGGATGGTGGCCCGCCGGGCCTGCTGCCCGACGATCTGGCCCTCGACGATGAGCACGTCACCTGGCTGCGCGTGCATGGTGGCCTCCGAACGTATAGCGACTTGTGCGGCCGGGTTCCAGCATGCTCGCCTCGCCCGTCGAGGGCCAGAGCGGGCTTCAGAACTTCATCGCTAGAACTGCATCGCTGGCAAGCTCGATCGGCGCCGGTACCGTCGAGGTATGAACACCGCACTGCCGGGGCAGCCGCCGCAGGAGCCGCGCCCGCTGGCCGTCGACGTCGGCGAGTTCCGGCAGGGCTCGCCGGTCAGCCGCTGGGCGCTCGCCCGGTACCTCGTCGGCCGCGCGATGGCCGAATCGCTCAGCCGCAGCCTGCTGCTCGTCGCGCTGGCCATTCTGGGGCTCGCCGCGGTGGTGGAGTGGGTCCTGCACGCCACGTTCTGGGCCGTCGTGCTGGCGGTGATGGCGCTCGTCGTGCTCGCTATGCGGGCGGGGCTGCGTGCCGTGCTGCGCCGCCTCACAGCTGCCGACCAGATCCAGCCGATCGAGCAGCGGCTGCGCAGCCTGGTGTCCGACACCCGCGGCGACGTCCTCCGCGAGCTGCGGCGCGTCGGTCTGCCGGGCCACAGCTGGACCCTGCCGCTGCTGGCGCTGCGCTTCTTCGGGCGCCGGCGGCGAAGTGACACCATCGCGCGGCTGCGCCGCTTCGACCTGGACCGGGTCGTCCCCAACGCGCGCCTGGACGAGCTGCACCTCCTCCTGCGCACCGCAGTCGGGCGCGCTGAGAGACTGGAGCGGTGACCGACCCAGCAGCATTTCCACCGGTGTCGCCGGTACGCCCGGCGGCCGAGCCGTTCTGGCCGGAGCCGCCGCGGCGGGGTGCATTCCGGTGGGCCGGCCGCGAGGAGCTGCGCGTCGCTGCGTATCTGGTGCTTGCCCTGGTGGTCGCCGGTGCCGTGCTCGGTGTCCTCTGGCAGTGGTGGAGCCCGCCCGGCCCGGCCGGCTTCGTCCTCGCCCCGCACGCCGTACAGCCGGACGAGACCGAATCGTGGGTAGCCGCGGACGGCCGCTTCGCGGTGCTCTGCGGCGGCACGGGGCTGGTGGCCGGTCTGCTGATCTGGTTCCACCGCGCCAGCCGGGGTCCGGCCGTCGCCGCAGGGCTCGTGGTCGGTGGCTCTGCCGGGTCGGCGCTCACCGAACTCGTCGGCCACCTGCTCGGAGGCGGCAAGGCCAGCGGCCCGACGAACACCGTGCTGACCGAGCTCCCGCTGTCGGTGCACATGCAGGGGCTGCGATTCCTGGAGCCGGCCGTCGCCGTGCTGGCGTACTGCCTGATGGCGGCCTTCGCGAAGGAGGACGACCTGGGGCGCGCGGAGCCGGGCTCAGTTGGGCTCGACGATCAGCCGGAGTACGGAGGGGGATATGGCGATGCTGCGGGTGCTCTGCACGAGTCGTATCTCCCGCCGCAGTAGCGCGATCGCACGTCGCAGGCGGTCCGCGGCGGTGGGCTCGGCCAGCAATGCCTGCCGGTCCGCCGGCATCAGCGGAGCGTGCGCGGCCACGTAGTAGGACAGCAGGTTGGCATCGTCCGGCAGCTTGTCCTCGCGCTCGCGTCCGGTGAGGGCTTGCAGCACCTGCTCCAGGTCGTCGCACAGCCGCTGGGTGACCACGACGTGGCCAGGGCGTAGCTCGCCGTCGCGCTCCTCAAGCCACTCCACCTCGGCACGCAGGTACGGGGCTCCCTCATGGACCAGCTCAAGGATCCGGAACCTGCGGCTGCCGACGGTGAGCAGGTCCGAGGCGCCGTCCTCATACGGCTCGACCTCCAGGATCTCCGCCAGCGTGCCGAGATCGGCGATGTCTGGCTCGGTCACGATCGTCCCCGGTGTGTTCGCCTCCGCTCCGGTGCGCAGTGCGACTATGCCGAAGGCGGCGGTCCCCGGACCGCTCGTCACGTCCACCAGCAGCTGCCGGTAGCGCTCCTCGAAGATGTGCAGTGGCAGCGGCATCCCCGGCACGAGCACGTGCGTGAGCGGGAAGACGGGGATGACATCGGCCACAACCCGCACCGTACTGGCCCGCCCGACCCGCGTGCCCGCAATCGGCGCACGCGTCGCCCGTAAACTGGGCGGGTGCTGCGCCGACTCGACCTGACCTCCGCCGATGCCGCGGACCTGCGGCGGCTGCTGCCGCGCGCCAAGGTCGACGTGCATGCCGCTGTCGAGGCCGTCACGCCGGTGCTCGAGGCGGTCGCTGCCGAGGGCTACCCGGCGGCTCGTGCGGCCACCCTGCGCTTCGACGGCGTGGACGTCCCCGAGCCCCGGGTCCCGGTCGATGAGCTCGGCGCGGCTCTCGACCGCCTCGACGCCGTCGTCCGCGCCGCGCTCGCCGAGTCGATCCGGCGCGCGCGGATCGTGCACGAGGCGCAGCGCCGCGGCACCGTCGACGTGCAGGTGGTCCCCGGTGGCACCGTCACCGAGCGCTGGATCCCGGTGCACCGCGTCGGGCTGTACGTGCCCGGCGGGCTGGCCGTGTACCCGTCCAGCGTCGTGATGAACGTGGTCCCCGCGCAGGTTGCCGGCGTCGCGTCGATCGCGGTGTTCTCGCCCGCACAGAAGGAGTTCGGCGGGCTGCCGCACCCCACGATCCTCGCGGCCTGCGCGCTCCTCGGCATCGACGAGGTGTACGCCGTCGGCGGGGCCCAGGCGATCGCGCTGGCCGCCTACGGTGACCTTGTGGTCGGCATCGAGCCCGTCGACGTCATCACCGGCCCGGGCAACGTGTACGTCGCCGCGGCGAAGCGGTTGGTGCGCGGCATCGTCGGTATCGACGCGGAGGCCGGGCCCACCGAGATCGCCGTGCTGGCTGACGACACCGCCGACGCGGCACATGTCGCCGCCGACCTGATCAGTCAGGCCGAGCACGACACGCTGGCCGCCTCGGTGCTCGTCACCGACTCGGTGGCGCTGGCCGATGCGGTCGACCGTGAGGTGGAGCGCCAGGTCGGGCTCACCAAGCACGTCGAGCGGATCCGCGCGGCGCTGTCCGGCGAGCAGTCCGCAACCGTGCTGGTGCGTGACCTGGAGCAGGGGCTGGCCGTCGTCGACGCCTACGCCGCGGAGCACCTCGAGGTCATCACGGCGGACGCGCGGCACTGGGCGGAGCGGGTGCGCAACGCAGGCTGCATCTTCGTCGGGCCGCACGCGCCGGTGTCGCTCGGTGACTACTGCGCCGGCTCCAACCACGTGCTGCCCACCGGCTGCACCGCACGGCACGCGTCCGGCCTGTCCGTCCAGTCGTTCCTCAAGGGCGTGCACCTCGTCGAGTACACCCACGACGCGCTCGTCGAGGCGGCGCCGCACGTGCTGGCGCTGGCCGAGGCGGAGGACCTGCCGGCCCACGGCGCCGCGGTGTCGGTCCGGCTTCCGTGAGCGAGCGCAGCGAGCGAACAGTCGGTGCCGTGAGCGAGCGCGGCGAGCGAACAGTCGGTGCCGTGAGCGAGCGCGGCGAGCGAACAGTCGGTGCCGAGAGCGAGCGCAGCGAGCGAGAAGTCTGTGCCGTGAGCGACTGGTCC